>CAKSEO010000001.1 GCA_934446565.1 uncultured Oscillospiraceae bacterium
TTGGTCTGAGTGACAGGATTTGAACCTGCGGCCTCTACCACCCCAAGGTAGCGCGCTACCAATCTGCGCCACACCCAGATGTTTCAGAACCTTATTGGTTGCTTTCAACGTATGATATTATATCACATTAAGTTTGCTTTGTCAATACCTTTTTTAAAAAAATATAAATTTTCTGCAAATTATCTTATACTGCGGCACAAAAATCCCCGCGGACTGCGGTGCAGTACACGGGGATGCTCTTTGAAATATTGAGACTTACGCGGTCACTCGAATTCGCGGTCGCCGCTGTAGATGTTGGTGCGTACTATCCTCAGGCGCTTTACCTTTTCGCCGTACTCTGCGGCGTAGGCGTCGAACAGCAGGGAAGGGTTGATGTTGAAAGTAGTTCCCGCCGGGAATGTCACGCGGAGCAGGTTCCCGTCAAACTCTACATCGCTCATCAGCTCTTTCAGATCCACAATTGTAGAGCCTTTCTTCGTGCGCTTTTCAATGTTGATGTGCTCCCGGCTGCACAGCTCACGCAGCTTTTCCGGGTCGGCGGAGGATTCAATACAGTATCGTGCGGCGGTAATATCAGTGTTCTTGTCTTTAGGAACGGTCACTTCTGTGACGCGGATATCTGCGGGGAGAGCCGCGTTCAGCCTGTCACGAACCTCGTCATATGGAACTTCCTCGAGCAGGCGGAAGTCCATCGCTTCATGCTCGCCCTCCTGCCCGAGCGACAGCGGAAGCATGAACGTGACGTAGGTGCGGGGATTGTATCCCTCCGTCTGCCAGATGGGTAGTTTCGTGCGTTTCATCGCACGGATTATTACGCTGCTTAGGTCAAGATGGGAGATATACTTCGCTCTGCCCATCTTTGAAAAATACGCTCTTGTGTTAACGGATGGCACGGCAGATATCACCTCCTACGCATTTCGCTACGCCGCAATTGGAACATTTCTCGCGGCAGTTCGGAGTTGTTACCCCGGCGTGAGCGCGCTTGTTCTCCTCGATAAGGAACTCCCGGCTGACAAGCATGTCAATGTGGCTCCAGGGCGCTACTTCCTCGTAGCTGCGGCGGCGGTTGGCATAGAACGCCATATCCAGCCCGCATTCCTCGAACGCCTCTTTCCACTTATCGAACTTGAAATGCTCGTCCCAGCCGTCGAGCTTGCAGCCCTTTTTCCATGCTGCGTATATCGCTTTCGAGGTGCGGCGGTCGCCTCTCGCAAGCACTGCTTCGATGAGTGACAGGTCGTATTTCGACCAGCTTATCACTATCTTCCGGTCGTTGTTGATGGATTTCAGGTGCGCCTGGCGCTCCTTTACGCCCGCCTCGTCAAGCTGCGGTTCGAACTCGAACGGCGTGAACGGCTTCGGTATGAACGTTGACAGCGACACCGCAACCCCAGGACGCCCCTTGGCGTGGTTCGGAGTAGCGTAGAACTCCTCGATGACCGCCTTTGCAAGCTCGTAAACGCCCTCTACGTCCTCCATTGTTTCAGTAGGCAGTCCCATCATGAAGTACAGCTTGATGTTGGTGTAGCCGCCCTCGAACGCTATCCGCACGCTGTCCATGACGTTCTTCTCGGTGACGTTCTTGTTGATAACGTCGCGGATACGCTGCGTGCCCCCCTCCGGTGCGAATGTCAGGCCGGATTTGCGCACGTCGGTTATCTTTTTAAGCACCTCGTCGCTGAATCGGTCGATACGCAGCGACGGCAGCGACAGGTTTATCTTCTCGCCGCTCGTGTAGTCGGTGAGCTCGGTCAGCAGCCCTACGATGTCCTTATAATCGCCGGTGGACAGCGACGACAGCGATACTTCGTCGTAACCGGTGTTCTCGCACAGCGTCTTTGTCTGGGAGAGTATCGTATCTTTCTGCTTTTCGCGGTATGGGCGGTAGATGAATCCCGCCTGGCAGAATCTGCACCCGCGTATACAGCCGCGCAGTACCTCAACAACGGCGCGGTCGTGCACTATCTGAGTGAACGGAACAACGAAATTATCCGGTGCATAGACCTTGTCGAAGTCCTTTATAATGCGCTTCCTGACCTTTGCGGGAGCGCCGTCGCGCGGGGTTATCGACTTCACGGTGCCGTCCTCGTTGTAGTCCACGTCGTACAGCGACGGAACGTAAATTCCCTCTATCTGCGCGGCTCGGCGCAGGAATTCCTGACGGGACGTCCCCTCTTTCTTGCAGACCTCCATCAGGCGCATGAGCTCAAGATTCATCTCCTCGCCCTCGCCGATGGCGAACAGGTCGAAGAAATCCACCAGCGGCTCCGGATTGCAGACGCACGGTCCGCCTGCCATGACGATGGGCGCCAGTTCCTCGCCGCGCTCGGAAGCGAGCACGGGTACGCCTGCGAGGTCGAGCATTTCCAGCACGTTGGTGTAGCTCATTTCGTACTGCAATGTGAACCCGATGAAATCGAAATCCTTTATCGGGTCAAGGCTTTCCAGAGCGTACAGCGGGATGTTCCGCGCACGCATCTGCTCCTCCATGTCGGGAAGCGGCATGAATACGCGTTCGCACCAGTAATTCGGCACGGCGTTTTTCAGCCCGTAGAGTATTTTCATTCCCAGGTGGGACATTCCTATTTCATAGGTGTCCGGAAAACAGAATGCAAATCTGATGTCAACTTTTGACTTGTCCTTTACTATCGAGCCGGTTTCTCCGCCGATGTATCTCGAGGGCTTCTGCACTTCGAGCAGGAACTCATCAAGCCGCTCCATCATTGAGTTTGTTTTTTCCATAAGTGTCGTTTTCTCCAGTATTAATACGCTTTTGCCTGTGTGAAATCTATCGTCTTGTTGAACGGGTCGTAGTAGATGTCCGCGTAATCCTCGCCTATGCAGAAATACTCATTCTTGTAGTACAGCGGGATGAACGCCGCGCCGTTGATTATCGACTGCTCCGCCTTTGCGTAGAGCGACGCGCTTTCCTCAAGGTCGGCAGCGCGCTGAGCCGCCTTTATCAGCCCGTCGGAATCCGCGCTCCTGTAGCCGGAGTAGTTCCCGGAACCACCCGATGTGAACGCCTGTAGGTAAGCCGCCGGGCTGTTAACGCTGCCGGAAAGCTCCTGCACGGCTATCTCGTAATCGCCGGAGGACAGCCGCGCGGTGAAGTCGGATTCGCCCAGCACCTCGACAACGCAGTAGAAGCCGAATTCCCGCTGCCATTCCTGCATTATCACGGAGAGCATTGCAGAAACTGCGTCGTTTTCGCACATAATTATCCGCGCGCCGGAGAACAGGGATATGTCCAGTCTTGGCAGGGCGTTCTGATAATATTCCTGCGCCTTTGCTACGCTGTAGTCGGGGGTCATTTTCTCACCGACGTACTCGCGGTAGGACTTGTCGAGCAGGGTCACTTCGCCGGGTACTATCGCGCAGGCGGCTCTGTGGCTGCTGGTTTCGGATAGCTTTTCCCGGTCGATTAGGCTTGCGAGCGCCTTTCGAAATTCCTGGTCGGAGAACAAGCCGAATTTCGTGTTGAGGGTCAGACCTACGGTTATCGCGTCGTATTCCTGCACGGTGAACTTGCCGGAGAGGTTCTCAAGCTGCTCCTCGCTTACTGCTATGCAGTTTATCACGTTGGAGGTGAAGTCGTCGATGAAATCCTCGTCGCCCTCGATGAAGAAGTTCAGTCCGGAGGGTGTTACCGGCTCGGATTCGCTGTTTTTCGCGTGGCGGCGCAGTATGAGATGATTGTTGTCGGTTATGGTGTAGGGGTCGTAGTCCCATGTGCGCAGGTAAAACGCGCCGTTTGACGGGGTTGTTTCATCGGAGAGCCCATAGCGCCCCTGGGATGCAATGAAGTATTCCTCGTTGCAGGGCATTGCGGGAGCTTCCGCGAGCAGCTCCGGGAAACGCGGGTCGGGGTATTCCAGGGTTATCTCCAGCTCGTAGTCGCCGATGGCTTTAACTCCCAGCTTTGAGAAATCGGATGTCGCTCCGGAATTCAGTGCCTGGGCGTTCTTTATGCAGAGGTACTCCGAGGCTCTGGGCGCCCGGGTCTGCGGGTCGAACAGCCGCTGGAATCCGTACACGAAATCCGCTGCGGTGCAGGGGGCGTCGAATTTGTTCACGTCTGTCCAGTAGATGTCGCTGCGGAGCTTGAAGCGGTAGGTCAGCCCATCGTCGGATACGGTGTAGTCCTCGGCGGCGCCGGTGCCCAGGCTTCCGTCGGGGAGTATCCGCATCAGCCCGGTGTACAGGCTCCTGATGATGAGAGTGGACGCCGCGTCGGAGGCGGTCTGCGGGTCAAGGCTGCCGGGATTGTAGGCTATGTCGTACTTTATGACCCCGTCGCTGCCGTCCTTTTCAAAGCAGCCGGCGGAGGATATCGTCATAACGCAGCAGAGTAGGGCTGCGGTGATTCTTTTTATGTGCCGGTTCACGGTTTTTCCTTTCTGGATAGTAGAATGTAGATACACAATAATTATAGCATTATCCGGGGTTTAATTCAACCGTTCCGGCGATTTTTTTTTATTACAATTTTGTAACCGTCAGTCCGGAAGCTCAACGGCTTCTCCCTTTGCAAGGCTGGCGGGGACGTCTATCAGCCGCTGGTTGGAGCTTCCGCGGAATTTCAGTGTGAGGGAACGCCTGGAAATATCGAACCGCCCGTCTACCAGCACGTCAAGAATGCCGAGCAGCTTCCCGACGTATTCCTCGCGCTCCGCTTTTTTGAGCAGCTCCTCGAATGTCCAGCCGCTGTAGCACATGAGGTGCTTCCCGGCGGATTTGAAGCGGCTTCCCAGCTCATACAGCGCTTCCGGCTGGCAAAATGGTTCGCCGCCGGAGAATGTCACTCCGCTGCAAAGCGGGTTTTCCATGCACATGTCGTAGAGAGCGTCTGTCGTGGTGAGTCTGCCGCCGGAGAAATCGTGAGTTTCCGGGTTGTGGCAGCCGTCGCAGTGATGAGGACATCCCTGCACAAATACCACGAAGCGCAGCCCGGGTCCGTCTACGATGGAATCTTCTACGGTTCCTGCTATCCTTATATCCATAGTTTTTCCTTTCACAAAAAGCTGTGCGGAGTTTGTCACCCCGCACAGCAGATGGTTGATTGTGTTTTATTCTTCAGAGGTGCCGTGCTTTACGCGGTCTGCTTCCTCGGCGCGCTTCGCGTTGTTGAAGCGGTCGAGCGTGCCCACAAGGTAGCCGGTGATACGGCGGATACGCTCGAATGCGACTTCTTCCTCCTTGCGGTGGCAGCAGGGGCATTCGTCGTCGATTATGCCGGTGTAGCCGCACTTCGGGTCGCGGTCTATCGGGTGGTTTATCGCGCCGTAGCCGATGCCCTGTTCCTTCATGCAGCGCACTATCTGCTCGAATGCGTCGAGGTTCTTCAGCGGGTCGCCGTCAAGCTCGATGTAGCTGATATGTCCACCGTTGGTCAGCGCGTGGTAGGGAGCTTCCAGCTTTATCTTGCGGAACGCGCTGATGTTGTAGTAAACCGGAACGTGGAACGAGTTGGTGTAGTACTCGCGGTCGGTCACGCCGGGTATCTCGCCGTATATCTTCTTGTCGATGCGGACGAATCTGCCGGAAAGTCCCTCAGCGGGAGTTGCGAGCAGGCTGAAATTGAGATGGGTCTTTTCGCTTTCGTCGTCCATGCGCTTTCTCATGCGGGTGATGATGTCAAGACCCAGTTTCTGCGCCTCGGGGGATTCGCCGTGATGTACGCCGATGAGCGCTTTAAGGCACTCCGCAAGTCCGATAAAGCCCATGGAGAGCGTGCCGTGCTTGAGTATCTCGGCAACGCTGTCGTTCTCGGAGAGATTTTCGGAATCTATCCACACGCCCTGTCCCATCAGGAACGGGTAGTTTTTCACATGCTTGGCGCACTGTATCTTGAAACGGGCAACGAGCTGATCGACCACAAGGTCCATCATGTCGTCGAGCGACGCGTAAAACTTGTCCAGGTCGCCGTGAGCCTCTATAGCGAGGCGTGGGAGGTTGATCGTGGTGAAACTCAGGTTTCCTCTGCCGGTGACTATCTCGCGGGTAGGGTCGTAGATGTTGCCGATAACGCGGGTGCGGCAGCCCATGTACGCCGCCTCGGTGTGGTAGTCGCCGGGCTTGTAGTACTGGAGGTTGAACGGCGCGTCGATGAACGAGAAGTTCGGGAACATGCGCTTTGCGGATACGCGTATAGCCAGCTTGAACAGGTCGTAGTTGGGGTCGCCGGGGTTATAGTTAACGCCCTCCTTGACCTTGAAGATGTGTATCGGGAATATCGGAGTTTCGCCGTTGCCCAGACCGTGTTCCTCGGCGAGCATTACGTTCTTTATGACCATTCTGCCCTCGGGGGAGGTGTCGGTGCCGTAGTTTATCGAGGAGAACGGGTTCTGAGCGCCGGCGCGGGAATTCATCGTGTTGAGGTTGTGGATAAGCGCTTCCATTGCCTGGTAGGTAGCTCGGTCGGTTTCGGACTCGGCGAGTTTTTCGGCTCTGTCCTGGAGGTGAGAGAACTCGTCACCGTACTTTGCGGACGCGATGTCCCATTCCTTCGCCTTGTATTCGTCGTTGTTCTGGAGGCTGGGGTACAGCCCGTATTCCTTGCTTATTTCGGACGCGATGTGCTTGAATTCCTCGAGCACATCGGTGTAATCCTCGATACCGAGCGTAAAGCTTACCGCCTTAGCAAGGTTGCTGGTGTAAAGCCTGCGGAATGTCTTTTTTACGCCCTCCGCCATGGCGTAGTCGAATATCGGCACGGACTGTCCGCCGTGCTGGTCGTTCTGGTTGGACTGAATGGCAATGCACGCAAGCGCCGCGTAGCTGGAAATATCGTTCGGCTCGCGCAGGTAGCCGTGACCGGTGGAGAATCCGCCGTGGAACAGCTTGAGCAGGTCGATTTGGCAGCATGTGGTGGTCAGGGTCAGGAAATCCAGGTCGTGGATGTGGATATCGCCGTTGATGTGCGCGCGGGAGTGTTTCGGGTCAAGTACGTACATCTCATTGAACTGCTTTGCGCCCTCGCTGCCGTATTTCAGCATGGTTCCCATAGCGGTGTCGCCGTCGATGTTGGCGTTCTCGCGCTTGATGTCGCAGTCGGACGCGGACATGAAAGTCAGGTCCTCGTATATCTTCATCAGGGTCGAGTTCATCTCGCGCGCTCTGGTGCGGTCCGCACGGTAGAGTATGTACGCTTTCGCGGTCTTGGCGTGGCCCTGCTCGACCAGCACCCTCTCTACCATATCCTGTACTTCCTCGACGGAGGGGTCTCTGCCGATGACTTCCTCGGAAAGCTCCTGGCAAACCTGGTTGGCTAACTCCATTGCTTCCTTGTAGTCGTTGCCGCCGACCGTCTGCGCAGCCTTAAAGATAGCGTTGGCGATCTTCTCTATATTGAAAGGCACCTGCCGTCCGTCACGCTTCTTTATCATCGTTATCATTGCCATTATCTGTGATTGCTCCTTTTTAAATGAAATAAAATAACACAATATCTTGTATCAAAAAATGCGATAAATCTATTATATAGTTTTCTGGGATGTTTGTCAAGGCATAATAAAAATAAGATTTGCACAAATCCCGGGTTGAAATTTCGTAGGAACTCACAAATTTATGTACATCGTGTAAACCCATTAAATTACAACGATTCGTGTTTTCCGCTGACTTATGCCGTTTTATCAAGTGGTGCTCATCTGTGAAATTACATATGGTTGACGAAATCGGCGGGGTATGCTATAATTACATGGAATTATTCAGAATTGAGGTGTTCCCATGCAGCGAAAGTTTGCATTTTCCGACGATGGCAGCCGTTACCACACGCTGAATTACCACAACCGCCGGGTCTGGGGCAGACCGGTCTACAAGGCTGTCGTGGACGCGGGGTTCACCTGTCCCAACATCGACGGCAGGTGCGGCGTGGGCGGCTGCATATACTGCTCCGGAGGGAGCGGTTACTTCACAGCGCCGGAGTTTTCTGTCAGTGAGCAGATTTGCCGCGAAACTGAGCGCATCCGCGCTGTACACCCCGGGGCGGGCGTCATCGCATACTTCCAGGCGCACACTAATACTTACGGCACGCTGGAAAGGCTGAGGGATGTCTACTCCGAGGCGCTGCAATGCGACATCTGCGGGATATCCGTCGCTACCCGCGCGGACTGTCTTGACCGGGAGCGTGCGGAGCTGCTGGCTTCTCTGGGAGTTCCGGTGACTGTGGAACTGGGATTACAGACCGCGCACGACAGCACAGCGCGCGTCATCAACCGCGGGCACGACTTCGCCACGTTCTCCGAGGGATTTGAAACGGCACGGAATGCAGGATTGCGTATCTGCGTTCACATTATAAACGGGCTTCCCGGGGAAAATACGGAAATGATGCTCGGTACCGCTGAGGTCCTCGGAAAAATGCGCCCGGACGGGGTAAAGATACATCTTCTGCATGTAATAAAAAACACCCCTCTCGCCGGGCTCTGGGAATCGGGAAAATACCAGCCCATGGAACGCGAAAGCTACATCGACACAGTGGTGAGGCAGCTTGAGCTGCTGCCGCCGGAAACCGTTATCGAAAGGCTGACCGGCGACGGCGACCGTGAGGAGCTGCTAGCTCCGCTGTGGAGCGTTGATAAGCGCGCCGTGCTAGGCGGGATAATGAAACGTCAGAAGCAGCTCGACAGCATTCAGGGGCTGCGTTTTCAGGAGGGTTAAATGGACATCTGGTCAATGACACGCCCGGCGCTGGAGCAGTGGTTCAGCGGTCGCGGCGAGAATCCGGCAAAGGCTGCGATACTGCTTGAGCGGCTGTATCAGCGGGACTGTCGCAGTTTTGATGAACTGCCGTTCGCACAGCGCGTAAAATCCGCGTTATGCGGGGAGTTCTCGATGGAGCTTCCGGAAACTGTAGCGCGCAGCGGCGATGACAGCACGGAAAAGCTGCTGCTGAAATTCCCGGATGGAAGCCTTGTGGAGAGCGTCCTGATGCGGCAGGCTTACGGCGGGAGCGTCTGCGTTTCTACGCAGGTAGGCTGCGCGATGGGCTGCGCATTCTGTCAGAGCGGGCGGCTGAAAAAGCGCCGCAGCCTGACTTCCGGCGAGATAATGGCGCAGGTGATGAAGATACGTCGGGAATGCGGCGTGGATATCCACAGCGTTACCGTAATGGGTATCGGAGAGCCGTTCGACAATTTTGACGCGGTTCGGGATTTCTGCTCGAACTGTGTGGATTACAAGGCACTGGCGCTCGGCGAAAAGCACGTCACGGTGTCCACCTGCGGGATAGTTCCGGGGATACGCGCCTGGGCGGAGCTGCCGCATCCGTGCAGCCTTGCAGTGAGCCTTCACGCGGCGGACGATGCGCTGCGCTCGGAGCTCATGCCGGTCAACCGGCGGTACCCGGTGCGGGAGGTCATCGCAGCGGCGCGGGATTTCGCACGGCTTCACAACCGCAGGGTCACGCTGGAGTACGTCATGCTTTCCGGCGTGAACGATTCCCCGGAGCAGGCGGAGCGGCTTGCGGAGCTTGTCGGTTACGGCGCGCAGGGCAGGGAATTCTACGTCAACATCATCCCTTACAACGGCAATGACAGCGGTTTCGCACGCAGCAGCAGGGAGCGTATCATGGCGTTCTACGATGTGCTGAAAAAGCGAGGTGTTGCGGTCACGATGCGCCGGGAATTCGGCGGGGATATCGCGGCTGCCTGCGGGCAGCTTAGCTCGCTGAATTCGAATTATTTATGTAAGAACAAAAAGTCACCGTTGTCAGGGTGACTTTTTGTGTTATGAAATATTACTGTGCTATGAATTGTTGACTGATGATGTGGTATGGTTAGCGTATGTTGCCCATGTGGGTTCGTATTCATCTGTTGCTTGATTTCCCCACATATCCCAATTATCCCTGTTACCTCTTGCAAACAATTCGAGATAAGGTCCAGGAGAGCAATTTTCGATTAGTGTCACAAATTCATCAGGTTTTCTGCTGTGTTCACGTTTTATTGATCTTAGCAGATTAACTTGCGACCTGCCCGGTTGCAAAGTCCTATTGTTATCTCCTTTTATTCCGAATAATACAATTTCGGTAACATTTCGAAAATAGAAACCAACTCCGCGACCATCCGGCATTCCATCTTTACGTACTTTTTCCCATATTATATTGGTTTTGTATTCGAATCCCCATGCTTTCATAACTTCCAATCCTTCCGGAAGAAGCGCGTTAGGCACCCATAAATACAAATGACATTTATCGCTTGCGGCTTCAGAAACAGGTAATTTTTTTATATCATCCAGTTTCATTGTAGAGTATCTGTTTAGCCTTTTGTTTTCCGGAGCCATTTTGCCGGTGCGATTTGAAAACTGCCATGGTGGGTCAGCATATATTGTTTTATATTTTTTTCCGTTGATAAATGCCTGAAAATCATTTATTGTTTCTTCAATATTGTAATTGTTGTTCATGATTGATATCCTTCTATACATGCCTTTTTTATACCAATTGCCAATATGGGGCAGCCGCCATTTCTTCTCGATTTTAATCGGTATTCTAGCTTTCCCATCCAAGTTGTACTTGCACCATATTTGGATTTTATTCCAAGTTCTGAGAATATTTCGTTTAGCTCTTCAGATCTGGTTATGATAATTCCTACTTCTATTAGTCCACAGTCGAAATATGTCCTCATTGCTAAAAGGTCACGGTCAAATGTTTGGTCTTTGCTGTTCCATTCTAAATCAAAAGCTACTTTGTCCTTTATAAAATCTATATTATGACCATCAATATACCCCACAATTGTTTTTTCATCATATGGTTTGTCGGAGAATCTCCCCTTTGATTTGCCACGAGGATACATTTTTACAAGCAAATCTCCGGTTATTCTTATTTCTTGCCATCCCAAAGGATATAGTGTTTCGTCAAACTTTTTGGGAATAGCAGTTTCATTACCTCCGGATATAGTTAAATCGTCCTGGGTAATAACAAGTTTTTCAAGACACTCTTGTATCTCGTTCCATTGCTGTGGAAATGCCTCTGTTAGAATCTCAAGAGCATGCCCATAGTTTTGAAATTCAAATTTATCGCGAATACTGCTTTTTATATAATTCGTCATCTGTATCTTTCTCCCAATGTTACTTAATAAAAAAGCACACCAGTTTCAACATGGTGTGCTTTTGGTGCCGGTGGCGGGGGTCGAACCCGCACGGTATCGCTACCAAAGGATTTTGAGTCCTCCTCGTCTGCCAGTTCCAACACACCGGCGTGTCGGTGCAACATCTATTTTAACATATCCCAACGCTTTTGTCAACCGATTTTTATAAAAAACTGCATTTCGGGTATTGCAAATCCGGACGATTTGTGATATACTAATTAGGATAATGGGTATTTTTATGAATGAAAGTACTTTGAGAAACTAATTATTGTTACAGGAGAGAATATGATACAGTACGACGAAACAAGATTAGCGATGGAGGCACTCACTCCCCAGATAGAGGAGCTAAAGGGCGCACTGAACCTTGAGGGACTTAAAATCAAGGTTGACGAGCTGGAAATGAAATCCACCGAGCCGAACTTCTGGGACGACCCTGAAAAGGCGCAGGCAGTCCAGCAGCAGATAGGTCAGTACAAGAATACCATCGACAGCTTCAACCGCATGAAAACAAACCACGACGACGTTCTCGCGATGATAGAGCTCGCCGAGGAGGAGAACGACGACAGCGCCGTAGACGAGGTAAAGGAACTCGCTGAAAAGGTCAAGTCCGAGTTTGAGGAGCAGAAGCTTGCTACTCTGCTGACTGGCGAATACGACAGCTCCAACGCTATCCTGACGTTCCATGCGGGCGCGGGCGGTACCGAGGCGCAGGACTGGGTTTCCATGCTGCTCAGAATGTACATGAAGTGGGCTGACCGCCACGGCTTCAAGACCGAGGTGCTGGACGTACTCGACGGCGAAGAAGCCGGCATAAAGAGCGCGTCCATCCACATCCAGGGATTCAACGCCTACGGATTTCTGAAGTCCGAGAACGGCGTCCATAGACTTGTAAGAGTGTCGCCGTTCGACGCTCAGGGACGCAGACACACAAGCTTTGCCAGCGTCGAGGTAATGCCCGAAATTGAAAAGGACGTTTCCGTTGAGATACGCGACGAGGATATCATCATGGAGGTGTTCCGTGCGAGCGGCGCGGGCGGTCAGCACATCAACAAGACCTCCTCTGCGGTAAGACTTATCCACAAGCCCACCGGTATCGTTGTTGCCTGCCAGACCCAGCGTTCTCAGGTACAGAACCGCGATTTCTGTATGAAGATGCTGATGTCCAAGCTGGTCGAGATAAAGGAGCGCGAGCACCTCGAGAAGATCAGCGATATCAAGGGCGAACAGCTTAAAATCGAATGGGGCAGCCAGATACGCTCCTATGTATTCATGCCCTACACCCTCGCCAAGGATACCCGCACCGGTTACGAGAGCGGCAATATCCAGTCCGTTATGGACGGCGATATCGACGGATTCATCTACGCTTACCTCAAGGCAAAGAGCCTGGGTGAGATCTGATGTTAAATAAGAACGATGTCGTCACGCTGGAGATAACCGCCCTCACCAACGAGGGCAGCGGCGTGGGACATTACGGTGCGGACGGTGACTCCCGCGGAATGGCGGTTTTCGTTCCGTTCACGGCGGTGGGGGACGTAATTTCCTGCCGCATTGTAAAAGTGCTCAAAAGCTACGCTTACGGGCGGGTGGAAGAAGTTCTGACTCCGTCACCGGACCGCATAGAGGACTCCTGCCCGGTTTACGGGAAGTGCGGCGGCTGCTACTTCCGGCACATTTCCTATGACGCGGAGCTCCGCGCTAAGGAAGGCTTCGTGCGGGACGCGTTCAGTCGTATCGGCGGGCTTTCGCCGGAGATGCTCCCTATCCGGGGCAGCGGATCAGTTGTTGGCTACCGCAACAAGTTGCAAATGCCGCTCGCAAAGCAGGACGGAAAGACCGTCTGCGGATTCTATTCGGAGCGCAGCCACCGGGTCATTCCGAACGGTAAATGCGCATTACAGCCGGATATTTTCGCAAAAATAACGAGCTACGTTACCGAACAGGCGGACAAGCTCCGCATTTCTGTCTACAACGAGGAAAAGCACGAGGGAGTGCTGCGGCATGTTTACCTGCGCCGCGGGCATTACAGCGGCGAAATTTGTCTGTGCCTGGTCGCGAGGAGAAAGGTGCCGGAGTTCCAGCGGCTTGCAAAGAGCGTTGCCGAGCGATTTCCGCAGGTGACTGGCGTGGTGCTCAACATCAACCGCGAGCGCACCAACGTTATTCTCGGCGATGAGGAGATAACGCTCGTCGGAAAACCGGATATAAGCGACACGATGTGCGGCGTCAAGGTGGAGATATCCCCGAGGGCTTTCTATCAGGTGAACACTCCGGCTGCGGAGGCGCTGTACGCCCAGGCTGCGGAATTTGCCGAACCCGACGGAAAGCTGCTGCTCGACCTCTATTGCGGGGCGGGCACGATAGGGCTTTCCATGGCGGGGAAGGCGCGTCGGCTCATTGGCGCGGAGATAGTTCCGCAGGCGGTCGAGAACGCCAGGCAGAACGCCGAACGCAATTCGGTGACCAATGCGGAGTTCATCTGCGCGGACGCGGGACAGGCTGCGAAGCAGCTCGAGAGCGCCGGGGAGCGTCCGGACGTCATAATTCTCGACCCGCCGCGAAAGGGCTGCGACGACGCGACCCTCACGGCTTGCGCGGGAATGCAGCCGGAGCGTATCGTGATGATATCCTGCAACGCTGCGACCGCCGCCCGGGACTGCAAGCGGCTTGACGAACTGGGATACAGGATGGAAAAAGTGCGTCCGTTCGACCTGTTTCCAAGGACGAGCCATGTCGAATGCGCTGCGCTTTTAATAAAGAAATAGAAATAAATGTTAAAATGTGTAGGGACGGCGTGATATGGCGCCGTACAACAAAAGTGGAGGCTATATGCTAACTGAAATAAAAAAGGCTGCGGTATCAGGAATACTGATATCAATAGGAGGCTGCGTGCTTCTTGCCAGCACTAAAGCCGGAATGATGTGGGCGGGAGCTGTACTGTTCTCGCTGGGACTTTTCGCTATCTGCGAGTACGGCTTCAATCTGTATACCGGCAAGGTCGGATACATTGCGGAGCACTTCAGAGATGTCAAGTACATAAGACTTGTGCTGCTTATCCTGGTCGTCAACCTGCTGACTACATTCATCATGGGAATCCTTGTCAGCTTCTGCCTGCCGGATATCGCGGAATCCGCCCGCGCAAGCTACGCAGCAAAGCTCGACGCCGACCCCAAGAAGTGGGTGCTTTCATCCATCCTCTGCGGGCTGCTGATGTACCTTGCAGTCGATCTTTGGAAACGCGGTCAGAAGATAGGCGTGTTCCTGTGCGTTCCCGTGTTTATTTTCAGCGGATTCGACCACTCCATCGCGAATTCTTTCTACAACGGCGCGGCTATCGGCGCGGATACGTTCACGCTGCGCAACCTCGCTTTCGTCGTTGTTGTAGTGCTCGGCAACGCGCTGGGCGGAATGCTCCTGCCTATGCTCACAAGGAAATGGAAGAAAACTTCTGAAAACTGACATTCTCAGGAAACTCTGAACGGCGGTGAACTTACCATATGATGACACGAACGGATAAACTCAAGGTTTTCGCGGTCCAGTCAGGATTTGCGGCGCTTTTCCTGGTCACGTTCTGCGCTATGCTGGCAATGCTTTCGGCGGCGGCTTTCGGACTGCCCGCCGGGCTTCTTATCAGCATCGCCGGAGTTGCCGTGCGCGTGTTCAATGCGCAGTTCATCGTGACCTCGCTCACGCCGGAGCTGATGATGTTCGGAGGGCTCGCCACCGCGTTCGGTTCGGCGTTCCTCGGACTAGCCGCAGTCAAGGCGGGTTTTGTCATTTCCAGGCTGTTCCTGCGGGGGAAACGCTGGTGCGACATCCGCCGCGGCTGGAAGCCGTACTGACCGGGAGGGGTAAACGTGGAACGTGGGATAAATCGCTGGCTCATAATCACCGCCGTGCTTGCTGCGGCTTTCGCGGCGCTGGCGTTCCTGGTACCCGGAGAGAGCCTGGGCTCTTCAAAGGAGGGCGATGATTACTACCCTCTGTGCGAGTATATAAGCATTGATCTGCTCAAGACTGACGTCACCGTTATCCCTTACGAGGGAGAAAAGATACGGGTGAAGTACCGCAACGATGTTCCGCTGACTGCGGAGCTTGGTGACAACTCCCTGACGATAACCGAGAGCGGGGAATTCGTGGTGTCGCTTTTCGCGGACGAGCACGAGAGCTACGGAATGTACCTCTACCTCCCGCGGGAATACTACCGCGACATCCTTATTTATACGGTATCCGGAGATGTGGTGCTTGGCGACGTTGACAGCGAGAAGATAACCGCCGTCACTAACAGCGGCGACATCACCTCGGAGAATACGCGCTCGCTTTGCAGCTTCTCTACGGCGAGCGGAGATATTCTGCTCGATTTCTACAGCGTGATAACCGGCAGCGCGGTGCAGTCCCGCTCTGGAAACGCCGAGATAGTGTTCCCTAAGGGAAGCAGCGTCGCGCTGGATTTTGAGACGGATATCGGCGAGCTAAAAACAGACCTCATCAGCGGGAGCTTCCCCGGGAGCTACATGTACAGCTTCAACGGGGGCGCAAAGCTGATACACGCGTCGCTGGAGAGCGGCATACTTACCGTCAGAGAACGGACTGACTAAAAAGGAGTGCTTTCAATGAAATCATACCGGCAGCAGCTTACCATCAATACCGACAGCAACGAGCAGTTCCTGAATCTTTCGTTCGAGGTGGAGGAGTGCGTTCGCAGGAGCCTCATCAGCGATGGGCTCTGCGTGGTCTATTCGCAGCACACTACCTCCGCGATATTCCTTGAGAACGACCGTGAGGACCTTTTCAGCGACTGGTCGGAGATGCTCAAGAAAATCGTCCCGCAGGAGAGCAGCTACAAGGTGGACTACACCAGCGCTGGCGCAGCTCACATGAAACAGATGCTGTTAGGGGCGAGCGTGACCGTACCCATCACGGAGGGCAGGCTGGAGCTGGGTCCGCGTCAGTACATAATGTACGGCGACTTTGACGGCTGCCGCGAAAAGACCGTGCTGGTCAAAATCATCGGAGAGTGACCGGGAGTGAATTTCAGCAAATGCTTTCAGTAATAATACCATCTTATAACGAACATGAGAATATCCGGCGCACCGCTTCGACTATCGCCGGTATACTCCGTCAGAACGACATTCCATACGAGCTTATATTCGTTGACGACGGTTCCCGGGACGACACCTGGCGCGAGATAACCGCCGCTGCGGAAGCTGACCCTAATGTACGCGGGCTGGGATTTTCCCGCAACTTCGGCAAGGAGGGCGCGATTTTCGCCGGGCTGAAAAACGCCGCCGGGGACTGCGCCGTCTGCATCGACTGCGACTTGCAGCACCCGCCGGAGCTCATCCCGCAGATGTACAGTCTGTGGCAGGGCGGCGCGGAGGTCGTCGAGGCGGTCAAGCGCTCCCGTGGCAAGGAAGGACTGTTCCACAAGCTGTTCGCCCGGAGCTTCTACAAGATGATGAAGAGCTCCTCCGGGATAAATCTTGACGGCGCGAGCGATTTCAAGCTGATGGACAGAAAGGTAATAAACGCGCTGAACGAGCTGCCGGAGCGAATTACGTTCTTCCGCGCACTGTCAAGCTGGGTAGGCTTTACGGTGGAGCGCGTCGAGTTCGACGTGCAGCCCCGCGCCGCCGGAAAGAGCAAGTTCAGCATGAAGAGCCTGTTCAAATTCGCGCTCAACAATATCACTTCGTTCACCAATGTGCCTATCCATCTGATAACCTGGGTGGGTGTGATATTTTTCGTGATGGCGCTGATAGTCGGCGTGCAGACGCTGGTGAAGTACTTCTGCGGTCAGGCTGCGGAGGGATTCTCTACGGTCATTCTGCTGATACTCATCACCGGAGCGTGCATCATGCTGGGCGTGGGCGTTATCGGGTACTACCTCTCCAAAATCTACGAGGAGATAAAGCAGCGTCCGAGGTACATTATCTCCAGGACAGCCGGAAAGGGGAGCGACAATGGAAAATAACAGCACTCTCACCGCGGTAAAGAACGTCCTTTGCCGAATCGGAAAAGCAATCGTTGACAGCCGGGCTTACTGGCTGTCTTTTCTGCTGCCTGTGGTCATTCTTTTCGGGTCGTATATCGTATTTAAGGTATGGCCTTTCGGGGAACGCTCGGTGCTGTCCCTCGATTTAAATGCGCAGTATGTTTACTATTACGACTACATGTACGACGTGTTTGCCGGTGACGAAAGCATCTGGTACAGCTGGAGCAGGAATCTCTCCGGAGAATTCATGGGGATAATCGGATACTACCTTGCCAGCCCGTTCAATCTGCTGGTCTGGATGTTCCCGCGGGAATGGATAACCGAGGGGCTGATGACCATGATGCTCGCAAAGGCGGGCGCGGCGGGACTTACCTGCGCGCTGTTCCTTGGCAGGCACCGGGGTTGCCGTCGGACGACTACGGTCGCATTTTCAGTAATGTGGGCGCTGTGCGGTTACTTTATCGTTCAGACGATGAACCCGATGTGGCTGGACGGACTGGTGGCGCTGCCGCTGGTGGCAATGGGCGTCGAGCGTATCTGCGACAAGCGGAAGTTCCTGCTTTATGTGCTGTCGCTGGTCTATATTTTTGTTGCGAATTTCTACATTGGTTACATGGTCGGGATATTCTCCGCACTGTACTTTGTGTGGTATTTGGCTTCTGGAAAGAGCGCCAACAGGTGCTTCGGGGAGGTCTGCGGGTCGGTGCTGATGTACGGCGCCGGGTCGGTCAGCGGCATTCTGATGTCCGGATTCATGATACTGCCGGTCTACAAGTCGCTTTCCAACGGAAAATTCGCGTTTTCCGCCCCGGATTACTCGCTCGCCGAGAATTTCAACATCGCGGATATCTTCATCAAGCTGTTCCCTACGGAATACGACACCGTGCGCATGGAGGGTATGCCTATCCTCTACGCGGGTACGTTAGCCCTGATATGCACGATACTTTACTTCACCTGCCGCCGCTTCTCCGCGCGGGAGCGTATCTCATCGGCGGTGTTCATCGGCATTATGGTGCTTTGCATGTATATCCGCCCGGTGGATATGATGTGGCACGGCGGGCAGATGCCTAACTGGCTGCCTTACCGCTACTCGTTCATGATCAGCTTCCTGTTGATAATTTTCGGCGCGCAGGCTTTCGACAAGATCGAAAAGGTGCGGAGCAAGGGCTTTGCAGCCGCATGCCTTGTTCCGCTTGCTATGTTGCTTTACGCCGATTTTGCGGATGAAAGCGAGTATTACGAGCAGGTGCTGACGGTGGTAGTGCCCCTCGCATGTCTTGCGGTCATGCTGATACTGGCGTGGGCGTACAGAAAGAAGATAGGCAGCGTGACCATGTGCGTTATACTGGTGATATGCGTCAGCGGGGAAACGTTCCTCAATACGGCGCAGTCGCTCTACCAGATGCACGACGACATTGTTTTCTCCACACGGGAAAGCTACCGCTGGGATATTCCGCGCACCCGCGAGGTCACGGAACAGATACACGAGCAGGACCCGGATTTCTACCGTATGGAAAAGACGTTCCATCGCTGCGTTAACGACGATATCGCGCTGAGAATGTACGGCATGAGTCACAGCTCCAGCACGCTCAACGCCAAGGCTATCGCGCTGCTGAAGTCGCTGGGATTCGCCGCGCGGGAACATTACACCCGCTATGACGGCGCGACCGAGCTCACTGACGATATTTTCGGCGTAAGGTACGTTTTCGCGACCGATTCCAGGACCGTGCCGTATACGGACACCGTTCCAGTGGAGACGGACACTGCGATAACCGTCTACAAAAACACTGACGAGCTCGGCGTGGCTTACCTTGCGGACGACAGCATCATCGACTTCGACCTGAACGAATATTCGCCGTTCCAGGCGCAGAACAAGCTTGCCTCCATGCTCGCGGGGAAGAAGGGCACTGCTGTTTTCAAGGCGATAGACGACATCACCTTTGACAGCGACAACATAAAGATAGGCTCAACGACGGATTCGCACTACAGCTACCGCAAGAAGAACACCGACGATGACGCGTGGATAGAGTACACCGTGACCGTTCCGGCGGATGGACCGGTCTACATGTTCCTGCCGACAAAGTACGAGCGGGAAACGCAGCTCTATGTCAACGACATCTACCGCGGGAACTACTTCCTGTACGAAAACCACGGGATAGAGTACCTCGGGACATACAGCAAGGGTGATTCGTTCCGGCTGAAATTAAAGCTGCTGGACGACGCAGTGTACTTCACGAACGCGTGGTTCTACTACATCGACAGCGCATCCATGGAGCGCTTCCACGCCGCGATTGATGAGCTGAACGCAGGCACTACGCTAACCCGCACCGGCGGCTGTACGCTGGAGCTCACTGTTGACGCTCCGCGTGACTGCGCGCTGTTCACGACCATCCCCGCCGAGGAGGGCTGGACGGTGCAGGTGGACGGCGAGTACGTGAGCTGGGACACCTGTCTTGACGAGTCGCTTATATGCGTTCCGGTTTCGCAGGGCAAGCACACCATCGTGCTGAATTTCTACCCCGCCGGGCTCAGCAACGGGCTTATCCTGACGGGCATCGGCATGATGATACTTGCGGGCATGGTCATTGTATGCTCCATGATACGCCGCCGCGACGAGGAGCTGCTCGCCGAGCGGGAGAGCTCAGCGGAACAGTCTGAAAACCTGGGGGCAGGAGACGGGGAACAGGACGTGTGATATGAATACCAAAACAAGGCTGCTCTTAACGGGCGGCTTTGTTTATTTCGCAGGATTTTCGCTTTACCACTTGAAAAAAAGGCGGTTTTGTGGTAAAATAAAATCGTATGTAAAGAAAGGGGGAGGACTATGATAAGAGAAGTCCGCATGGACGAATACGAGCAGCTTATGGGGCTGTATCTCCATCTGCACGAGACCTCCGTCCCGGCGGCGGAGCTGACGCGCCCGCTGTGGGAGCGGCTGGTGAACGACCCCGACTACCACCTCATTGCTGCGGAGGAGGACGGGAAGCTGGTTTCAACGATAACCTGCGTGATAGTCCCGAACCTCACCCACGGTCCGCGCCCCTATGCGTGGGTCGAAAACGTCGTTACGCACCCGGACTACCGGGGACGTGGATTAGCGACAGCCTGCCTTGAGTACGCCAAGGAGATAGCGCAGCGCGAGAACTGCTACCGGCTCATTCTGATGACCGGCTCGAAGCTGGAAAGTACGCTGAATTTCTACGAGCGCGCAGGCTACGACAGAACGGAAAAAACAGGATTTATCCAGTATCTATAAACGAAAGGAACTACGAACATGAACATAAAACCCCAGAAGGGCATGCAGGAATACCTCCCCGAGGCAGCCGCACAGCGCGACCGCCTGATGAACATTATTCTTGAAACCTACACCGCTAATGGATTCACGCGTATCTACACCCCCGCTATCGAGAGCGCCGAGAACCTCGACAAGAGCGACGGCGGCGACAACCTCAACCTCATCTTCCGCATAATGAAGCGCGGCGACAAGCTCGCCGAGGCGCTTGCAAAGTCTCCGGTTGACGAAAAGGAGCTGTGCGACCTGGGTCTGCGCTACGACCTGACCCTGCCGCTTTCCCGCTACTATGCGAACAACCGCAACAGCCTCCCTTCGCCGTTCAAGTGCATTCAGATAGACAAGGTTTACCGTGCGGAGCGCCCGCAGCGCGGCAGACTCCGCGAGTTCGTGCAGTGCGATATCGATATCCTCGGCTCGGACTCCTGGTGCAGCGAGATAGAGCTTATCTCCGTGACCGCTAAGGCGCTTTCCAGGATAGGTATCGGCGAATTCACCGTCCGTGTAAACGACCGCAGAGTGCTCCGCAATTCGCTGCTCACGATGGGTTTCCCGGAGGATTCTCTCGACACCGTTTCCGTAAGCTTCGACAAGCTCGACAAAATCGGCGCGGACGGCGTTGCGGCTGAGCTCCGCGAAAAGGGCATGCCTGAGGAAGCTGTGAACAGCCTGTCCGGACTGCTCGCAAAGGGAAAGCTCACCCTCGACGACATGGCGCAGTACTGCTCCGAGGACGCAAAGGATACCCTCGACCAGCTCCGTACCATCATCGAAACTGCGGACAAGCTCTCCGACAGCTATACCGTTGAGTTCGACCCGTCGCTCGTAAGAGGTCAGGGCTACTATACCGGTACGGTTTTCGAGGTAGCAAGCAAGCAATTCGGCGGAACAGTCGCAGGCGGCGGACGTTATGATAACCTCATCGGCAGATTCACCGGGGATACAGTTCCCGCAGTCGGCTTCTCCATCGGGTTCGAGCGTATTTTCTCCATCGTCACTGAGAACAATATTCAGCTCGCAGGCAGCCGCAGAAAGGTAGCCATACTCCACAGCCCGGAGGCTGTCCTCGAGGCTATCCGGAAATCCGACGAGCTTCAGGCGGAGAGCGACGTTACCCTCATCGCTGCGGCAAACCGCAAAAAGGCTGACAAGGCTTACTCAAAGGCAAAGCAGCAGGGATTCGACGAGATAATCAAGATAGGTCTGTAAGAGGATTGGACATGAGAAAACAGTTTCTTGAGATAGGAAAGATAGTTGCGACCCAGGGTATCCGCGGGGAAGTCCGGGTGCAGTACTACTGCGACAGCGCCGAGGTGCTGTGCGATTTCGACACGCTCTACCTCGACAGGGGCAAGACCCCGATGGAGATAACAAGGGCGTTTCCGCACAAGAACGTCGTTGTGATGAAGTTTGCCGGAATCGACAAGATAGAGCAGGCTCAGCCGCTCATCGGCAAGGTGCTGTACCTCGACCGTGAGGACGCGGAGCTTGAGGATGGGCTGTACTTCATCCAGGATATCATCGGGCTGACCGTAAAGGACGCTGATTCCGGCGTTGTTTACGGCAAAATAACCGACGTTTACCAGAACGGCGCAAGCGACGTGTACTCCATCCGTAAGGAGGACGGCACGGAACTGATGTTCCCGTGTATCGACGAAGTAGTGCTGAAAACCGACATCGACGCCGGCGAAATGATCATCAGACCGCTCCCGGGGCTGTTTGACGACGCGATAAACGGGGACGAGGAATGAGAATAGATATCGCCACGCTGTTCACCGGAATGTGCGACAGCGTACTTAACGAGAGCATAGTCGGCAGGGGCATAAAGAACGGATTCATCGAGGTCCACACCCACGATATCCGCGAATACACCGAGAACAGGCACCGCCGCGTTGACGACAAGCCCTACGGCGGCGGCACGGGAATGGTGATGCAGGCGCAGCCTGTTTTTGACTGCATTTCCGCGATAAGGTCCCAACGCGAGGGTAAGCCTAGGATAATCTACATGTCCCCGCAGGGCGAGGTGCTGACTCAGCAGAAAGTACAGGAGCTTGCAGAGGAGCCCTGGCTCATTCTGCTCTGCGGGCATTACGAGGGCGTTGACCAGCGCGTGCTGGACGAGCTGGAATGCGAGGAGCTTTCGATAGGCAATTACGTCCTCACCGGGGGAGAGCTCCCGGCGCTGATAGTCGCGGACGCAGTGGCGAGATTACAGCCTGGCGTCCTTCCCAACGAGGACGCCTACAGTATCGAGAGCCACTACAACGGGCTGCTGGAATTCCCACAATTCACCCGCCCGGAGGAATGGCGCGGCAGGAAAGTTCCGGAGGTACTTCTCACCGGCGACCACCGCACAGTGACCGACTGGCAGAACCGCGAGGCGCTGCGCGTGACCAGACGGAAGCGACCTGACATGTACAATGAGTACATTTATAAAGTAGTGGATGAATTCTGGCATCAGTTCATTGCGGAGAAGAAACCTGAAGGAAATATCACGAGTGTGGGAAAGTCGAATATAGGGAAAGACCCCGCCACATCGGAAACCCTGATAAAGCTTATCAGGCGCGGAAAAAAGCGTGCGCGGATATATCGAAGCGATGGCATGGAACTACCTAAGAGAGGAACATATATTATAATTGCAGACTGGGACGGTCTTCCGCGCTGCGTTATAAAGACAATTCGCTCACAGATAATAAGGTTCAACGAGATAACGCTCGAACAGGTGCTCAAAATGGGCGAGGACGATAACATAGAGGACTGGCTTGCACGGCACAGGGATTTCTTTAAGACGATCGGCGGGGATTTCTCCGAGGATATGCCGATAGTTTATGAAGAATTCAGACTAGAATATAAGGGTAAATAAAATGACAAAGAACGCATTCATTGCAATAACCGGGCGTGCAAACGCCGGGAAATCCTCTCTCACCAACCTGCTGGTCGGCGAGAAGATCTCCATTGTCAGCGAAAAGCCGCAGACTACGCGCAACCGTATAAACGGAGTGCTCACCAAGGGAGATATCCAGTACGTTTTCATGGACACCCCGGGCATGCACAAGCCAAAGACCAAGCTTTCCGAGCACATGGTGAAGTCCATTCGCCAGAGCGTTGATGATGTGGACTGCGCGATACTCATGGCGGATGTTACCAAGAAGATATCCTCCATCGAGCAGGACCTGATACGCAGCTTTGCGTCTCACGGCACCGCTGTCGTACTGCTGCTCAATAAGGTCGATCTGCTGAAGGACAAGAGCGAGATACTCAAGATCATCCAGCAGTACTCCGAGCTGTACGACTTCGAGGAGATAATCCCGATATCCGTCAAGAACCGCATCAACACCGACCAGATAATGCCGGTGCTGGAGCGCTTCGCGGTCGAGGGAGAGCATTTCTTCCCGGACGACATCGCGACTGACCGTACCGAGCGCTTTATGTGCTCCGAGATAGTCCGTGAGAAGATACTCCGCGTCATGCAGGAGGAGATACCCCACGGAGTTGCGGTGGACGTCGAGAAATTCAAGACCCGCATGAAAGGCGACACCGAGATAATCGACATCAGCGTGGTAATAATCTGCGAGAAAGAAAGCCACAAGGGCATGATAATCGGCAAGGGCGGCGAGCGGCTAAAGCAGATTGGCACGATGGCGCGCGAGGATATGGAGGAACTGCTCCAGGCTAAGGTCAACCTGCAATGCTTCGTCAAGGTCAAGGAAGACTGGAGAAACCGCGAACGCGTTATCTCCGACCTCGGAATGTACGACGAGGACTGACGTAACGGAGGTACTGATTTGCTTTTTACCTATGACGGTATCGTGGTCGGCAGGCGGGATATCGGGGAAAGCAACTGTTTTCTGGATATCCTCACCGACGAGCAGGGCATTATCGAGGCTACCGCGCACGGCGTGAAGAAGATCAACAGCTCGCTTTTAGGTTCATGTGGGCTGTTTTCCTATTCTACGTTCTGCTTGAACAAAACAAAGCAGAGGTACTCGGTCAATTCCGCAAAGCCGAAACGCAGCTTCCACGAGCTTGGCAGCGACATTGAAAAGCTCGCGCTTGGGTCGTATTTCGCCCAGGCGGTGAAGTTCTGCATTCCCGAGGAGCAGGCTGCTAACGGCTCCGACAGCCTTGTAAGGCTCTTCGCAATTTCGCTCTACGAAACGGAGACGGCGCGGGACGCCGTGCGGCTCGCCTGCGTAAAGGCGGCGTTCGAGCTGCGGTTTTCCTGCATGCTGGGGTATTTTCCGGATCTGCGCGGCTGCTGCAACTGCGGCTGCGGCGAGCATGACGAGATGTTCTTCCTGCCGGACGGCGGCGAACTGATCTGCGGGGACTGTTTCGACCGGGAGTACAGCGGGCGCTATTTCGTGCTCACCCGGGAGATCCTCGGCGCCATGCAGAACATTGTTTACGCCCGGCTCGACCAGGCTTTCAAGTTCACCGTTTCGCCGGAGGGCGCTAAGCTGCTCGGCAGGGTCACGGAAAACTATTTCCTCGCCAGGACGGAACGGAGCTTTTCAGCCCTGGATTACTATAAATGTATCAGACTGGAATAAAACATGGGTGTTTCTTGACATTGTCCCGAATCTGTCTATTTGCATTTTTAACAAAAACTATTGAAATATTGAAATAAATGTGTTATAATTGTATAAAAGAAAGTAGTTATAATGAAAGGCGGTGGGGTTATGTGTAAGATCACAGAAAAGGATCAGAAACTTTTCATAGATATGCTCGACCGCGATAAGCATTCCGCGCATTTCCTGTGGGACTGTGTGGCTGGGACAGTTGCTACAGTCGGGAGCGGGATATTTGACGGGGTTTCCGGCGACCCGCTGGATTTCCTGCGGGAGAGCGGACTTATCGACCCGCAGTATCTTCCGTCGTTCAACATTTTTTCCTCCCGCATCGAGGAGGGTATAATCTCAAGGATAGACCGCCGGAGTCTTAGCGTTGATGTCCGGATGAGATTCACGGAGGACGAGGATTTCAGCCTGTGCGGTTTCTTCGCGCATTTCCTCCTGGACGACAGCGGAAAGATACTCGCAGTCCACGGGACGATACGTCCCTATTCTAAGCGAGAGATATTTGAAAGGCATGTGCTCAGTTCATTCTCATCGGACCGCGACCCGCGTATTTACGGCGCGGAGGCTGCGGAGATGATAAAACGCCACCCCGATGAGGAGATCGCGTTCATACAGTTCGATGTGGAGCGTTTCAAGCTCATCAACGAGAAGTACGGAGTCGAGGCGGGGGACGACCTGCTGGATTTCCTGTACAACACGCTGGGGCTGATATGCAGCGAGGAGCAGCCCTACGCAAGGCTGACCGCCGACGTTTTCATGGTGATAACGGCGTTTAAAAGCGATACGGAGCTGCTGGATTTCATTCACCGTCTGGAGAGCATGCTGACCGGGTTCCGCGAGATGGAATATCGGCTGATATTCGGCGTTGCCATCGTCGAGGACAGGACGCTTCACACCCGTAGGCATGGCGACAATGCGGCTATCGCGCGCCAGTCCATAAAGGGCAACGCTCTGAACAACATAGGGTTCTATAATGGAAGAATGAAGAGCGACCTCCACAAGAAACAGTCCATCGAGGACGACATGATGAACGCGCTGCTCGGAAATCAGTTCGTGATGTACCTCCAGCCGAAGTTCAGCATTTCGTCTCAGCGGATAATCGGCGCGGAGGCGCTTGCGCGGTGGATACACCCGGAAAAGGGAATGATATCTCCGGCGGATTTCGTTCCGGTGTTCGAGGAGAACGGATTCATTCTGAAGCTTGACCAGATAATCTGGGAGAGCGCCTGCAGAAAGATACGCGAGTGGATAGATAAGGGAATAGAGCCAGTTCCGATATCGGTCAACATCTCCCGGGAGTACATACACACATTCGATGTGGTGGGAGAAATGCTGCATCTGGTGAAAAAGTACGATCTCCCGATAAAGCTGATTGAGCTGGAGATAACCGAAACCACCGACGCGGAGGGAGTTTCCGACGTAGTCCAGAAGATGAAGGACGCTGGGTTCACCATGCTGATGGACGATTTCGGCTCGGGATATTCCTCGCTGAATATGCTCCAGAAAACGCAGTTCGACGTTTTAAAGATAGACCGCGGGTTCCTTTCGGAATTTATGGAATCCAGCCGCGGCAGAAAGATAATTTCGCATACCATTTCTATGTCGCATGACATCGGGCTGGATATCATCGCGGAGGGCGTTGAAACTCCGGAGCAAGCGCGGTTTTTGAGCGACTGCGGGTGCGATTCGGCGCAGGGATTCTATTACTCCAAGCCGATAACCCAGGAGGAATTCGACAAGATGCTTGTTGAGGTCAATAAATAAAATCGGCGGGGCAGTTATCTGCTCCGCCTTTTTATATGACAGTTTTTATTTAGGGCAATACCGCATAATTATTGTCGTGCGATCGCGCAGTCAGAAAATATGCATGCAAGCGCCGCGTAAGCCGTAGGCGTCGCTTGGCAAAGGCGGTAGCCGTTAATTGTGCGGTGTTGCCTTAGTTCCAAACATCATTTCAACAAATTTCAGTGTGTATTCGTTCCAGAATTCCATGTCGTGAGCGCCTTTACTTTCAAGGTAGGTATGCGGAACATCAATGCTCTCCAGGTAACGGTGAAATTCCCGGTTCGGCTCCAGCAGGAAATCCTCCGTGCCGCAGGACATGAAGATCTCCGGGATACGTGCGCCGCTGTCCCTCAGCCGCTTTACGAGCACCTCCGGATTGCTGTCGCTTTCAAGCACAGCATCCAGGTCGCCGAAGCACTCATGATAGTAGTCGTAGTTTGCAACGCCGTTGTCCTCGCCGGGCTTCATTCCGGATATCTCGTGAACTATCAGCGCTGAGGACATCGCCGCCGTCTTTCCGAAGTTTTCCGGGTAGGTCAGCGCTGTGTGGAGCGCTCCGAATCCGCCCATCGAAAGTCCGAGCAGGCAGGTCTCCTCCGCAGACATTGCAAGTCCGAACGTCCGGCGGATATAATCCACAAGTTCCTTTCCGACGAATGTGCAGTATTTATGCGCGGTGGAAAGTCCGTCCAGCCAGAATCCGTTCTCGCCGCTCGGCGCCACCACCGCAAAGCCGTACTTCTGCATGAGCCATTCCGGGACCCAGTTCCCGGCGTCCCCGGTGTAGCCGTGCAGCAGGAACAGCGTGCGCAGTTTCTGCGGAGCTTCCTGCGGTCTGTCGTTCGGGATATACATTTCGAACCGCACGTTGCGGTTGAGCGCCTGGGAATTGTACTTTATTGAGAGCTGTGACATGTCGTACCTCCTGTAATATGTATTAATTAATTTTAAACTATCCGGGCGGATTTGTCAACCTATTTGAAAAAAATTCTGAAAAACAGGCAGATTTACGTCTCCAGGTATGTTATAATTACAAAAGGAAATGAAAGGGGTGGCAATGTGTTCCAGATAACACACGAAAATGCGTCCGCGTTGTTCAGGCAGTACGCGAACGCGGTCTACAGCATTGCGCTGGGGATAGTGCGCAGTCCCGAGGAAGCCGAGGACATACTGATGGACTGTTTTTCCGCAGCGATACATCACTCGGGGGGCTTCAACGATGAGAAGCACCTGAAGAACTGGCTCATGCGAATGGCGGAGCACCGCGCTCTCAACGTCGTCAAATCGGCGCGGGTAAAGCGGAATATTCCGCTGGACGCCGCCGAGGAGGTCGCGGCTCCGCAGAAACCGCAGCACGAACTGCTGGATACGGTCATGCGGCTGCCGGATATCATCAAGACGGTGATCTACATGTTCTACTATGAGGACATGCCCGCCGCCGACATCGCGCAGGCTCTGTGTATCAGCGAAAACACTGTCTACAAACGGCTTGCAAAGGGCAGAAAGCTGCTGAAAATTTCTTTGGAGGAGGAGCTGCAATGACTAAAAAGGAACTCAAGACAATGTACGATAAAATATCCCTCTCCGAAGAAAGATTATCGGAGCTCGAAAAGCGGCTGGACGACTGCTTCGACCACGCACCGGAGGGATTTCAGGACCTGGACGAGGACGAGCTGCTGCACTTCGATTCGGAGTACAAACCCGCTCCGCGCCGCAGGAACCCGCTGAAGATCGCGCTGACCAGCGCAGCCGCCGCCGTAGTTGTAGCCGGCGGAATTACCGCAGCGTTCAAAACCGGGCTTATCCCAGTCGGCACGACCTCACCGGAATCCTCTACAGCAACGGAAACATCGGATTCTGCAACTACCGAACCGACAGAGCCTGTTCCGGTCGTCAAGCACGGGATAACCTCCGCTGACCTGCCGGAATATCCCAACCGGGGGATCCTGGATACCGATAGACTCAAACTGGATACCACTACCTACGACGAAACCGCCGCGAACGATATCCGGAGCCTGAACCTGAAAAAAACAGTGCTCATCGCGGAAATGACCGTGACCGACTGCGACTACGAATGGGGCAGCGGGGACACCGTCTACACCGTCACCGTTGATGAAGTGTACTACATTAATATGGGAATACACCCGAAGGGGACTTCCATAAAGCTTGAAATGCCCGGTAGGGTAGATTATCAGTACGAGGGCTGCCCGCTATATGCGGAGGGCGACCGTTTCTTTGCGGCGCTTTGTAACGGCGAGCGCTTCTATGAGGTTTCGGCCGCGCAGACCATCGCCGATATAATTACCATCAACGGCAAGGATTACGCCGCAGCGCACAGCAAATACCTGCCGGTCATGACCAGTTTTGCCGGGGAGGACGTTCTGACCTACGACCGCACCGTAACTCAGAATCCCGCGCTGTATTACGGGTTGTACGACCTCGCAAAGTACGGGGAGTATTACGCCGGGATAGCTGAACACTCCGAATCCTCCGGGGAAACGACCGGTGAAAGCTTTGACATTTCCAGGCTGTCCTTCTACGCCGACGCAGACGCGCTGACAGAGATATTCGAGCCGAATTTCTTCGGGCGCTGGCTGCTTAATGAAACCGGTTCCGACTGGGATTTCTACAACAACATTTATCTGGAGTATTCCACCGACGAGTACTATCCTTTCAAATCATATCCTGATATTTTCAGACCGCTGAACGGTATGACCTGCGGAGGATTCTCAATGGACGCAAAGGCGTTCTACATGCTGGACTACACCAACGGCGCAAACGTGTGGGTAATCTGGAAGGACGAACCCGGAACGCTCTACCGCTACGAGGGCGTGGGACGGCATGAGCGCTCCGATTACCTCGTGTCATACAGTCGGATAAGCTACGGCGACGTGACGAAAGTATCCGCAAGATCCAGCATTACTCCGCTGGGACTGCTGAAAGTACTGTCCGAGTACGACAGCGGTATTGAGGTCAGAGCCCACACGGATGAGCCAGAATTCAGAGATGGCGCGTTAGAAGGCACGCTCACCGGGGCGGTCATTGACGTCCTGGAGAACGGCTCCACGGAATACGCGGGCATTACCTGGAAGCGCGCTGATATCGACCGGTACAGTCTCGCGAACATCTACCTCCCCGAGGAGGAGAACTGGCTGCTCGAAAGGTCCGCGGATAAGCTGTCGCTGACGGTACGCCTGTTCAATGCGGACGAGAAGTGGCGCGAATCGGCAGTGGCGGACGTAAGCGACACATGCAGGTATTTCCGCGTTGATTTCACCAGGACGGATTCCGGCTGGACGTGGGAGTATTCACCGCTTTCCGGCGACCCGTCCGACATGGAGAACTTCTTCTCACCGCTGAACGATACCTACATGTATCTTTCCTATATGATGAGCGACAGGGCGCACCCGGACAAGGAAGTTTCCGTTGAATACTACGCAGTTGATAACAACGGGCAGACCGATATCTACGCAATGCGCAAAATAAAGGACATATTCGCTGGCACGGACGAATACGACATTTATTACCGCGACCCGTGCACGGATTCCTATAACCTGCTTGCATACGGTCCTGCGCTTGCGTTCTGCACCGAGGACAGCGGCAGCGTGCTTATAGGGCATATATACGATAACACTGCACACGTTACCAGGTACAGGAGCGGATACAGCAATCTCTCCACGACAGCGGGGCAGGCGCAGGACGGCAGGATAGAGCTTATCCCGCACGGCGATTTCGTGGTCGTGGGATTTGACTTCAGCGGGAGCGGCAGATATACCGTGCTTGAGCGCTCCAGCCTGTTCGTATGCGGCAGCTACGAGCAGAAGCTGCTGAAAATGACCGACGACAGCCTGGAGGTGCTGAACGAATACGACAACAAATACACCAAAATAGAGCTGACCGACGAATTGCAGATACGGGCGGTCGAGAAAAAAGCGCAGCTGCTGTGGGCTGAATTTGATATAGAGGCACCGACAGGGACCGGGAATTATATGATAATCAAAGATGGGATCAGCGGCAAGGTCATCGCCGACCCGGAGCTGCGCACCTACGATGGAATAAAGAATCTGTTCTCGGAGGTGTACACTGACGAAGCTGTGACCGAAGCGATGGGCCAGATAACAGGTCAATCTATCCTGGAAGTTGACGGCAGGACCTACACGACAGAGGGAGCGCGCGGAGCCGACATCGACATCTGGGGCGTAGGCTTCACGATTCCGGAGGAAACATTCACCGACACAACGGCGGTGCTTGAATTCACGATAACCTACTGGGACCCTGATACAGGCAGTACCCTTGACAAGACTGACACCTACACGATAAACGCGGTAAAGACCGACAACGGCTGGCGCCTTGACAGATTCTACTATCCATATTGAGCAAGCGACCCTCCCGGGTGATTCCGGGAGGGTCAAGTTTTATTTCAGCCTGAACATTTCAAGGCGCTTATGCAAGGTTTCCGCCTGGCTGCGGAGCTCCTCGGCGGTCCCTGCGGAATTCTCCGCGGTCGCTGAGTTGGAGGACACCGCGTTAGTGATACGCTCCAGCCCGGCGTTTATCTGACCGATGGAGCCGTTTTCATCGGAGGAATCCTGCGTGATGCTGCTGATCAGCCCGCCGAATCCGTCGATGTAGCCGCTTATATCGTTAAGCGACGTTTCCGTTTCGGAGGTCAGCGCCGAGCCGCGCTCCACTGCCGCGGAGCTTTTTGCGACCAACTCCATGGTGTTCTGCGCAGCCTGCGCGGATTTCCCGGCGAGGTTTCTGACTTCGTCTGCGACTACTGCGAATCCCTTTCCTGCTTCGCCCGCGCGGGCAGCCTCTATCGCCGCGTTCAGCGCGAGTATGTTGGTCTGGAATGCGATATCGTCTATCATCGTGACTATCTTCTTGATCTCCTCGCTGCTCTGGCGTATCTCCTCCATAGCTGCGGTCATTTCCGTCATGGTGGCGCTTGCTGCAGCAGAGCCGCTCGTCATCTTACTGAGCAGCTCTGCCGCTTCTTTCGCACTCTTTGCCGTTGCGGAGATACGGTTCTGTATTTCCTCTGCTTCTGCGGAAATTTCGGTCAGCGCGGATACCTCGTCCTGCGAGTTGGAAGCCAGACTCTGTGCGCCGTCCGACATGATGTCAGCGCCTTCCAGTACCTGGTCTCCGGCTGTGCGGATATCATCCATGGTCGAGTTGAGCTCCCGGGTTATTTTGTCGAGGGAGTCGCGTATCCCGGCGAAATCCCCGGCGTATTCGATGTTGCTGGCTGCTGTCAGGTCGCCGTTGCTTAGCTTCTCGAGCACCTCGGAGATATCGCTGATGTAGGATGACAGCCGCTGGATAGTGAGCGCCATTGCCTCGGACAGCACCTGCGTTTCGTCGCCGCGCTGATTGGGGGTGAATTCAGTGTGGACGTCGCCGTTGGAGAGCTGCACCAGTCGGTCGGTCGTGCCGGTTATCGAGCCGCTTATCTTCACGGCGCAGCGCACGCCCACGAGCGAAGCCCCGACGAATTCCAGGATAATAATCACGATAAGGAACGTCAGCATGGAATAGAACGTCGAGAACAGCGTGTCCGCCTTAGTTCCGTAAACGACGTACATTCCGGTATCGGCTACAGGGCTGTAGGTGAACATCATGCGGTCGGAGCCTGCCGCCTGAGGATTCCGCGCTATATAGCTCCCGCTGTTTCCGGCGCTTATCTGCGGCATGATGTCGCCGAATCCTAGGGATTCGGCAGTGACGCCCGGGGTAGTAGTGTCGTAGGAGGTGGACAGGATAAGGTCGCCGCTGGACGAGAATATGTATCCGACGTCGCCGTCTTCGCGGCGCATCGTGTCAAGGATAGCCACGAAATAGTCGTAGCTCAGCTCGCCGAGTACTACGCCGTCATCACGACCCTTGACGGCAAGGACCACCCTGTCCCCGGACTGGTTCACGACGGGCGGCGTAAAGGCAATGTCGCCCTCCGAAGCGGTTTTCAGTTCGTTCTGCGCTCCGGTGAGGTCGTAGTCGTCCTCACCGTACATCGTCACCCGGTCGAAAGTGTAGTCGCCGTCCGGCGAGGGCTGCGCGGAATCCAGCGAGTCGCTGATGTAGACGAATTCCTCCGCGAGGGTCGCCGAGCAGCTGTTGGTGACGTAACGCCCGAGCTTCTTACCGTTTGCGTCCGCCATCGAGTAGGAGCCTGAAAGTCCCGCTGCGCCCACAATAATGCCGCAGGTCCCGATGCTGGCAAGCACGAGCCGCTGTATCCTTAGCTTGATCGTAGTTTTCATATTACCTCTCCTGATACCATTAGATTTACATTTATGGAATACTATGAAAATAATAAACCGAACGATTTACTAAATAGATTATACCACACATTTGAGGTTTTTGTCAATAAATTTCTAAAAATCCTGTGAAAAATAGCGCGTTCGGGTTGACACATTAGTTTTGTGGTGTTATAATTTAATCGTTGCAAATTCCGGTATTAATAAGAAAGAGGTGAGCGAAGTGAGTTTAGGTGACAGTCACGGGCGAAGTATTTATTGTACTGCCTTATCCGGCGCTTGCTTTGCCGCTGTCTTTGATAACGATAAATAAAGCCGAACAGGGCGGTACATTGCCCGGCTTCACTTTCAATTAGGAATGCGATGCGACAATAATTGAAAGGCGGTAAATACTATGGCAATGTACAACGAAAACGAACTGAACGAGCGTGCAGGACGTAGCTGCGCGGACGAGATCGCGGCGCTCGTAAACGGCGACCTTTCGCCGAAAGCTATCCAGGAGCAGCTTGAAAACTACCACAACAGCGATATCGCGGACTCCGTAGAGATGATGGAACAGTCTGGCAGAACGCGGCTGTTCAGAGCTGTCGAGCCGGACAAGCTCGCTGATATTTTCGAGTATCTCGAGCCGGAGAAAGCCGCAGAGTTCATCAATGACGCGGACATCGGCAGGGCTGCTCTCATCATAGGAAGAATGGAGCCCGACGCTGCCGCCGACATCCTGCGGGAGCTTCCTGGCACTAAACGGACTAGCATTATAGGGCTTCTTGATCCTGAGCTGCGGAAAAAGATAGAGCTGATAGTCTCCTTTGACGAGGACGAGATCGGCAGCAGAATGAGCACGAATTACATCTCGCTGGATTCCGGAATGACAGTCGCACAGGCGACCAGGGCGCTGATGGACCAGGCGAAGGAGAACGACAATATCCAGATGCTTTTCGTAACAGCGGAGAACGGATTTTTCTGCGGCGCAGTGGAACTGCGCGCGCTGCTCACCGCCGAAAAGCATGCGGATATCGCACCGCTTATCCAGCACAGATTCCCGTATGTTTACGGCAGCGAGCGTACAGAGGACTGTATCGAGCGGCTGAAAAGCTACTCTGAAAGCAGCATTCCCGTGCTGGACGATTCCAACTGTATCCTTGGCGTTATCACGCTGGAAGAACTTGTCGAGGCTGTCGATGACGAGATGAGCGACGACTACGCAAAGCTGGGTGGTCTGTCCGCGGAGGAAGATCTTCATGAGCCGCTGCTCGCGAGCCTTAAAAAGCGCATGCCCTGGCTGCTGATACTGCTGGTGCTGGGACTAGTCGTTTCTGGAGTTGTGGGAGCCTTTGAAAAGGTGGTTTCCCAGCTCACGATAATCATGGCGTTCCAGTCGCTGATACTGGATATGGCGGGCAATGTCGGCACTCAGTCGCTTGCGGTAACTATCCGCGTGCTGATGGATAAGGATCTGACTGCCGGCAAAAAGCTGCGGCTGGTCTGCAAGGAAATGCGCGTCGGGCTGTTCAGCGGACTTATCCTGGGAGTGCTTTCCGTGCTGTTCGTGGGACTTTACATCATGCTGGGCAAGGGGTATCCCGCTCAGTATGCGTTTGCGGTTTCCCTGTGCATTGGAGCGGCGCTGCTGCTTGCGATGCTCATTTCCAGCGCTGTTGGTACGCTGGTGCCGATGTTCTTCAAGAAGATCGGCGTTGACCCTGCGGTCGCTTCAGGTCCGCTCATCACTACTGTGAACGACCTTGTTGCAGTCGTTACCTATTACGGGCTGAGCTGGCTGCTGCTTTTGCAGGTGCTCCATCTTGGAAACTGAATCTGGCGGACGCGTGAGTCCGCTGTTATGTTGCTGAATTAAACAAGTATTCCCCCGGAACGAATGTTCCGGGGGAATCAGCTTATTCAGGGTCATTCAACGTCGAATGCCATCATTTCAGCAATTTTCTGCTGAATGCGGTCTGCGACCTCTGCGGGGGCAAGCTTCTCGCTGAAGCTCTTGTCTCTTGCGGAGATCTCGATCACGCCGTCCTTGAGGTTCCTCGGGCTTACGATAACGCGCAGCGGGATTCCCAGCAGGTCAGCGTCGGAGAACATTACGCCTGCGCTTACTGCACGGTCGTCGTAGATTACCTCAACGCCGCGCTTCTGAAGCTCGTCGTAGAGTGCGTCAGCCTTTTCCTTGACCTCGGCGTCGTCGGCGCGTACAGCGCAGATGTGCACCTGCCATGGCGCGATCGCCATCGGCCAGATGGGTCCGTAATCGTCATGGTGAACCTCGCAGACGGACGCAGCAAGTCTGCCTACGCCGATACCGTAGCAGCCCATGATAGGAGTCTGGATGTTGCCGTCCTTGTCGAGGTAGGTCATGCCCATGCTCTTGGTGTACTTGGTGCCGAGCTGGAAGATGTTGCCGACCTCAATGCCGCGGGAGATGGTGATGTGCTTCTTGCCGCAGCTCGGGCAGATACCGCCCTCGATTATCTTCGCGAAGTCGTGGTACTCGACGCCCTTGCAGTCGCGCTCGATGTCGAGACCGGTGAAGTGGTACTCCTCCTTGTTTGCGCCGCAGGAGAGGTTGTTGGTGTTCTGGAGGGACTTGTCGAACAGCACGGTCATGCCCTCGGGGAGGCCTATCGGCCCGATGAAGCCTGCGTTCAGTCCGCACTCGGGAGTTATAACAGCCGGGTGAATGTCGCAGCCGAGGAAGTTCGTGAGCTTGGTCTCGTTGATGTCGAGGTCGCCGCGGATGAATACGACAACGTAGCTGTCGTCGTGGTTGCGCTGGTAAACTACAGCTTTGCAGCTCTTTTCCTGCGGGCTGTGCAGGAACTCGCAGATGTCCTCGATGGTGTGGATGTTCGGGGTGTGTACCTCGGTGAGGGGCTGGCTCTCGGCGTCGCGGGTGTTCTCGATGATGGACTCGGCAGCTTCCATGTTGGCGCGGAATCCGCAGTCCTTACAAATTGCGATGGAATCCTCGCCGATAGGCGTGAGCAGCATGAATTCGTGGGAAATGCTTCCGCCCATCATGCCGGAGTCGGACTTGACGGAAATTACCTCGGGAATGCCGGCGCGGGCGTAGATACGCTCATACGCCTTGTGGCAGCGCATGTAGTATTCCTCCAGATCCTCCTGGGAGGTGTGGAACGAATACGCGTCTTTCATGGTGAACTCGCGCACGCGGATAAGACCGCCGCGGGGACGCGCCTCGTCGCGGAACTTGGTCTGTATCTGGTAGATCATGAACGGATACTTGGAGTAGCTGTTCGCGTACTCGCGGACGAGCTGGACTGCGGCTTCCTCGTGGGTCATTCCGAGGACCATCTGCGCCTTGTTGCGGTCGGTGAAGCGGAGCAGCTCGCTGCCTATGCTCTCGTATCTGCCGGACTCCTGCCAGAGGGTGGCGGGCATTACTACGGGGAAAGATACCTCCTGACCGTCGATAGCGTCCATTTCCTCGCGGATTATCTGCTCTATCTTGCGGGTGATACGCTTTAAGGGCATGTAGCTGGAGAAGATACCGTTAGCAACGTACTTCATGTAGCCACCGCGTATCATCAGCGCGTGGCTGTCGATGTTACAGTCGGAGGGGCGCTGCTTGAAGCGGTCGCCTACTAGCTTTTCAAGTTTCATGTGTTTTCTTCCTTTCGATTTTCGTCAGTTTCGTCAAGAATACAAAAAGCCCTGAACCGATAAGGCTCAGGGCGAACTGTACAAAGTCCGTGTTACCACCTGGATTCGGGAAATTCCCGCGCTCAGCGTCTGCAACGCTTTCTCATGTAACGGTGAGCACCGGCGCCGCTTACTTCCGCATTCCTGCGGGTTCCGGGCGCAGCTCTAAGACGGGTTCGGCATATCGTCAATAACGGCTCGCACCTACCGCCGTCTCTCTGAAAATCAGAAGTGCCTACTGTTTCTTTTCACAGCTTTTCGTATTCATTGGATTGATTATATCACGATTTTCGGGATTTGTCAACCAGAAATTCACCATTTCTTTTCCTTGTCGTCTGTCAGGCACAGGAGGTAATCAGTTGATACGTCAAGATATTTCGCGAGGGTGACGATATGGCGGCAGGGTATCTCCTGGATATTGTTCTCGTATTTGCTTATCTGCTGCTGCGTTGTTTTCAGCAGGTCGGCTATCTGCTGCTGGCTCGCTTTTCCGGCGCGGGCTTCTTTCAGGCGGGTGCCAATATCCATATTCATCATCTCCTATGACTGTCAAAATGCGTTAATTATTTTTGTACAGAATATACAAATTTATTATACACCTATAAAATTGTGTTGACAAACATCTGAAAAGGTGTATAATTAAATTAACACCTGATAAGGTGTAAAGAGGAGGAGAATTATATGAACATATTTAAAAAGGTCGCGGCAGCCGTGACGGCTGTGGCTGTTCTGGCGGGGATAACCGTTTCGGTCAGCGCGGCGGACAGCACTTTGAAGCTTTTGACTGAGGAAGTGGATTCAGAAATCGGTCCTCTTGCAGAGGAAGGTTTGTATGTTTTTACAAACGATGATGGTTTTGCTGAAAATTTTGTGTCAATCTCTCAGTCCGCGCTGGAAAAGTGGTGCACTGGCGGCAATTTGCAGATGACAGATGTAAAGATTGATGGAAATATAAGCTGGAACAGGCTTGCAGGATTCAATGATACGCTGGCATTGTTTAATGTGGATACCTCCGGAAATATTACCAAGAGATATGCTTACACATATAACGGCAAAGATACTATGAAAATAGTGAGCACAACTACTGATTGGATGTACGCCAAAACAAATGGAGATATTATTCAACAGGCAGTCTGCGACAAAAATGGAAACCTTACTTTTTCAGCGCGTACATCTGCCGGAAAGACTGTAAAGGCTAAGTTCAAGGTGGGGGAAAATCCTTATAATGGAGAGCGCTGGTATCAATATTATGCTCTCAATGACAGCAAGTATCTTGGATATGTCATTTACCAAACTACAGATGAACCCTCTGTGAGCAAAAGCAGTCAGAATCTTTCTTTTGAGATAACGATTGCGATAGATTTGGTCGATAAAAATGGCAAAACCAAAAATGTCTGGAAAAAGAGAACTACCGATTTCACTTACTATGGGACGGCAGGTAATAATTTGGTATTCTTTTATCGTGATCTTAGCAAAGATTTTTATAACACATGTATGTATGACTTGAAAAAAGGGAAGGTTGTAACTTATTCAGCCAACAGTTTGATAATAGCTGCTGATATGCCTTATATGAAATCTGATGGAACAATGCTCGGTGCAACTGAATTCTATGATTTGGATTCTTTTAATGGCAACTATTCCAATATAGCCATTGCAGAGTATCACTCGAGAAGCAATGATACTGCTGCATACTGCCTAGTAGATTTGTCACAAGGAGAGTATTTGAGCTGCTTTTATAAGGAAATGAGCACATCAGACGGAAAAATGTTCCTTGTAAAGACCTACGACGATAAATGGGGCTACATAAATACAAAGGGCAAGTTCCTCGGCGCGTTTGACGACGCGGGCGATTTTAAAGGAAACTACGCTCCAGTAATAAAGAATGGCAAGGCATATCTTGTTGACAAAACGATGAAATGCGTTTCCGAAAAAATCAATGCAACATCTGTAAGAACCCTGGGCGACGGTCTGTATTACGTTGAAAACGGAAGCAAAAAGTACCTCGTGACATACGCTTCCGGAACCAGCTCCGCGACACCAACTACGCCTACGACCACAAAGCCGTCCGCGTCCGGCAAGGACATCTCCGGTCTGGAATACTACAAGCTTGCTAACGAGGAATACACCGGCGGAAAGATCTGCCCCGACCCCTCGATTTACGACGGAAACTATCTGCTTGAGGAAAAGACAGACTACACCCTCTCCTACAAAAATAACACTGCGCTTGGAACCGGAACGGTCATAGTCAAGGGCTGCGGGAAATATTCCGGCACCAAAACCCTGAAATTCAACATCGTCCTTAATAAGCCCACATTTTCCGCAAAAAAGAACGGAAGCAGCAAGGCGGTTCTTTCGTGGAAGAAAGTTGCGGGCGCTGCCGGGTATGAAATCTACTATGCGGCTGGAAACGGCAGCTTCAAGAAGCTGGCGTCGGTTTACGCGTCAACGCTCAGCAAGTCGGTTTCCGGGCTGGATATCAGGAACAACAGCTACAAGTTCAGGATACGCGCTTACGCGACCTCGTCCGACGGTAAAAAAGTATACAGCTCCTGGTCTAAAACTGTAAAAATAGGTTAAAATCGGAATGCGTAAATAGCTTACTGGCGTCCCGTTTCGCAGGAAAATCACTGCGAAACGGGATTTTTACGCAGATTTTTCAAAAAACCTATTGATTTTCTGAAATGATTGTGGTATAATACAACAAGATAGATTAGACTAAAGACTGGGGTTTCGCTCCAGTCTTTAAGTTTTAATCGGGGGTCGGGCGTTTTTGCCCGTCCCGCTGCATATTCTGAAAGGAGCTGGCTTAATGGCACTTGCAAAGGGGTTCAGCACTATCGAGGCTGCGGCTGAGGCTGCCGTCAGACCGATAGTCGAGAGCCACGGGTTCTCTCTGTGGGACGTCTGGTTCGCGAAGGAGGGCGCAAAATGGTATCTGCGTATCTTCATCGACAAGCCGCACGGCGTTTCCATCGACGACTGCGAATCCATCGACGGGGAGATCAACTCCATCATCGACGAGCAGTATTTCATCGACAAGATCGACTATCTGGAGATAGGCTCCGCGGGGCTCGAACGTTCCGTGAGGAGGTTAGCCCAGCTTGAACAGTCGATAGGCAAAAAGGTGAGGGTCAAGACCTACAAGCTGTGCGAGGGCGCGCCGTCTAAGGACTTCAAGTGCGTGCTTTCGGGATACGACGGCGAAAAGCTCACGCTGACCGGCGATTTCGGGGAGCTTGCGCTTCCTGTAGCCGATGTTTCGGCGATAAATTACGATGACTTTGACGATCACGAGCTGATAGAAAGCGGCGACTGACCGCGGCAGTATATTTAATGGAGGAATTAACGGAAAATGGCTAAGAAGAAAGTACAGCAGCCCCAGAACGACATCACTGAATTTTTTGACGCGCTTGCCGCTTACGCTGCTGAAAAGGGAATCGACAAGGACGTGTTCGCTGAAAAGATCAAGAGCGCTATCGAAAAGAGCCTCAAGACCAGCATGCACGTTGACGACAAGGACAGCGAGTGCGTTTTTGTCAACATTGATTTCAACAGAAAGATATTTAATGTCAGCGTACTTAAAGAGGTTATCGAGGTGGTTGACACCCTGTACGAGCCGGAGATCGAGATAGTTCTTGAGGAGGCACGCAAGATCAATCCGTCCGTCGAGGTCGGCGACAAGATACCCGTTCCGATCGACCCGCACGAATTCAAGCGTATCGCTGCAAAGAACGCAAAGGATCTCATCAAGCAGGGCTTCCGCGACATCGAGCGCCAGCAGCTCAGCGAGATGTGGGGCGAGTATGAGAACGAGGCTGTATCCGCAGTAGTTACCAAGATAGAGCCCAAGACCGGTCACGCTACCATCGAGATAAATCACAACGAAGTCCTCCTGATGAGAGCCGACCAGATACCCGGCGAGGTACTGCATGTTGGCGATATCATCAAGGTATATATCACCGGCGTTTCCAAAGAATATAAGGAAGGCGCTAAGAAGCAGAGCCTCCGTATCACCAGAACCGACAAGGGTCTTATCAAGCGACTGTTCGAGCTTGAGTGCCCCGAAATTTACGACGGCACTGTTGAGATAAAGGCTGTCAGCCGCGCTGCCGGTTCCCGCTCCAAGATCGCGGTCATCAGCAACGATCCTAACGTTGACGCAGTGGGCGCGTGCATCGGTACCCAGAAGTCCCGTATCAACGCCGTTACCAAGGAGCTCAAGGGCGAGAAGGTAGACGTCGTTCTGTGGAGCGAGGATCTTGAGGAATTCATCAAGCAGGCGCTCAAGCCCGCAGAAGTCCTCCGCGTGGTAATAACCAATCCCGACCCCAAGAAGAAGGAATGCAAGGCTATCGTTCCTGATAATCAGCTTTCCCTCGCCATCGGCAACAAGGGTCAGAATGCTCTGCTTGCCGCAAGACTTACCAACTGCAAGATAGACATCAAGGCAGAGAGCAAGGTAACTCCCGAGGATCTTATCGTGACCGAATATATCCCGGAGGAACCTGCTGAGGAGCCTGCCGAAGCACATGCAGAGGAGCAGACAGAGGCTCCCGCGCAGGCTGAAGCTCCCGTCGAGGAATAAGGAGCGGCTATGCAGGAAAAGCACGTTCCGATGCGCAAGTGCATCGGCTGCGGCGAAATGATCGGAAAAAAGGGCGCGGTGAGGATAGTCCGCAGCAAGGAGGGTGAAATCTCCATCGACCTCACCGGAAAGAAACCGGGACGCGGCGCGTACCTCTGCCGGAGCAGGGAATGCCTGGAGCTGGCAAGAAAGGGCAGAAAGCTTGAACGCGGTCTGAAATGCGCTATTCCCGATGAGATATACGAAATTCTCGAAAAGGAGCTGACCTCGGATAAATAAGGAACTTTCGACGATCTGCCTTTGCCGCCGTGCCGGAAAGCTCGTTATGGGCTTTGACGCGGCTGTGCAGGAAATCAACGCACCAAAGTCAAAGGCGGCGGGTATTATTCTGGCTTCGGACGTGTCTCCGAAAACAGAAAAGGAGATCTGCTTTCACGCAGAGAAGCACGGCATTCCGGTCGTTCATGGGGATTTCAGCATGGATGACGCAAAGGACGCTGTCGGAAAGCGTTCGGGTATCTTTCTGGTGCTCGACGCGGGTCTTTACGGCTCTATCACAAGACATATAAGTGAATAGTATGGAGGAAAGTTACATTGCCAAATAACAAAAAGTATCGTGTTCAGGATATAGCGGCTGATATCGGCGCAGACCGCAGCGCAGTCATCGAACTGCTTGAGGGTGCGTTCGAGGGCGCAAAGAAAGCGCAGACCAGTCTCACCGACCAGGAAGTGAGCTACGTTCTTGAAGTGTTCTCCAAGAAGAACGAGGTCAAGAACTTTGACGATTATTTCAAGGCTACCGCCGACAAGAAAACAGAAAAACCTGTCGCAGCAGAAAAGAAGCCTGCTGCAAGAAAGAAGTCTGCCGCTAAGAAGGAAGACGCTCCCGCAGATGAGCCCAAGGCAGAAGTGAAGGCTGAAGCAAAGCCCGAGCCCAAGGCAGAAGCAAAGGCAGAGGTAAAGTCTGAGCCCAAGGCAGAAGTAAAGGCAGAGGTAAAGCCCGAGCCCAAGGCAGAAGTAAAGGCTGAGGTAAAGCCCGAGCCCAAGGCAGAAGTAAAGGCTGAGGTAAAGCCCGAGCCCAAGGCAGAAGCAAAGGCAGAGGTAAAACCTGAGCCCAAGCAGGAAGCGAAGCCCGAGGTCAAGCCGGAAACAAAGTCCGAGCAGAAGCCCGCTCAGCAGGAGCGTCAGGACAGAACTGCTGCTCCCAGGGCTAACGGCGACCGTCAGGAGCGTCCGCAGTTCAACAACAACCGCGATAACAGAAACGGCGACAGACCGTTCAACAATAACCGAGGCGACCGTCCCGGATTCAACCGCGAGGGCGGCAATGGTGACAGACCGCAGTTCAATAACAACCGCGGTGATCGTCCCGGCTTCAACCGCGACAATAACGGCGAGCGTCCTGCTTTCAACGGAAACAGAAACGGCGACCGTCCCGCATTCAACAACAATCGTAACGGTGATCGTCCTGCATTCAACAACAACCGCAGCGGCGACCGTCCCGGCTTCAATGGCAACCGTAACGGCGGCTTCAACCGCGATAACCGCGATGTCCGCAAGGAAGTCGTTAATCCGCTCGCAGACTCCGCAAAGCAGAGCATCAAGAAGCCCGCTATTGATTCTTCCAAGATCAAGGTCAACACTCCCCCCATGCAGAAGCAGAAGGGCGAGGCTGTACAGCGCGGCGAGCAGGTAACAAAGATGGTAGATACCCGCGGCAGCTATGTTGAGCTTGATAAGTACAACGAGCGCTACGAGAGCATCGCTCCCGCTTCCCGCATGAGCAACGAGAGCTTCCAGCGCAAGCAGAAGATACAGCAGAAGTCCCAGCAGAAGGGCAAGCCCTACAACAGCAAGCGCGAGACCGAGGCGCAGAAGCTCAAGCGTCTTGAGCTGGAGCGCGCAAGAAAGCAGCAGCTCAAGGTCCAGATCCCGGACGAGATCGTGGTTTCCGAGCTGGCAGCACGTCTGAAAGTGACCGCTACCGAGGTCATCAAGAAGCTGTTCAACCTCGGAGTTATGGCTAACCTCAACGAAACTATCGACTTCGACACCGCGTCCCTCGTTGCAGAGGAGCTTGGCGCAAAGGTCGAGAAGGAAGTCGTTGTGACTATCGAGGAGCGTCTGTTCGAGGATACTCCTGACGATCCCGAGAGCCTCCAGCCGCGTGATCCGGTCGTTGTCGTAATGGGTCACGTCGACCACGGCAAGACCTCCCTGCTTGACTATATCAGACATGCGAGCGTTACTTCCACCGAGGCTGGCGGTATCACACAGCACATCGGCGCTTACAGAGTACACATCAACGACCGCGACATCACGTTCCTGGATACCCCGGGTCATGAGGCGTTCACCTCCATGAGAGCCCGCGGCGCCAGCGTCACCGATATCGCTATTCTGGTAGTTGCAGCGGACGACGGCATCATGCCGCAGACCGTTGAGGCTATCAACCATGCAAAGGCAGCCGGAGTTTCCATCATCGTTGCGATCAACAAGATGGATAAGGAGGGCGCTAACCCCGATAAGATCAAGGAAGAGCTCACCAAGTACGACCTCGTATGCGAGGAGTGGGGCGGCGACGTTATCTGCGTTCCCGTTTCCGCTAAGACTGGTGAAAATATTGACACGCTGCTCGAGATGGTCTGCCTGACCGCAGACGTTCTTGAGCTCAAGGCTAACCCGAACAGACTCGCCACCGGCGCAGTTATCGAGGCCAAGCTGGATAAGGGCAGAGGTCCTATCGCTACCGTGCTGGTTCAGAACGGTACGCTGCACACCGGCGATGTCCTCATCGCAGGCATGGCGGTCGGCAGAGTGCGCGTAATGCGCGACGACAAGGGCAGAACTGTCAAGGAAGCAGGTCCGTCCGTTCCTGTTGAGATAATGGGTCTTGCAGACGTTCCCTCCGCAGGCGACACATTCGCTGCCGTTGAGGACGAAAAGCTCGCAAGAGAGCTCGTTGAAAAGCGCCGTCAGGAGGCTAAGGAGGAGCAGTTCAAGGCTTACCACCAGGTAACTCTCGACAATCTGTTCTCCTCCATCGAGGAGGGCACCGTCAAGGAGCTTCCCGTTATCGTCAAGGCTGACGTTCAGGGCTCCGTCGAGGCTGTAAAGCAGTCCCTCGAGAAGCTCTCCAACGAGGAAGTGCGCGTTCGCGTTATCCATGGCGCAGTAGGCGCGGTAAGCGAAAGCGACGTAATGCTCGCTGCGGCTTCCGGCGCTATCATCGTAGGTTTCAACGTAAGACCTCACCCGTCCGCACAGGACAACGCAAAGCGCGACGGTATCGAGATACGCCTTTACCGCGTTATCTACGATGCTATCGAGGATATCACCGCCGCAATGAAGGGCATGCTGGCTCCTAAGTTCAGAGAAGTTGACCTCGGCAGAGTTGAGGTACGTCAGGTCTACAAGATCACCAACGTTGGTATCGTTGCAGGTTCCTACGTTCTGGACGGCAAGGTCGCAAGAAACGGTCAGGTACGTATCGTTCGCGACGGTATCATCGTCGGCGACGACAAGATCGCAGGTCTCCAGCGTTTCAAGGATTCCGTCAAGGAAGTCGCTGCGGGCTACGAGTGCGGTATCAGCCTTGAGAAGTTCACCGATATCAAGGTCGGCGATATCTTCGAGGCTTATACCATGGAAGAATACAGGGATTGATGACGCGGCTTCCGGGGCGGAGCTTCCGCGCCCGGCTGCGTCTGACCACAGGGAGGTTTTATGGCTAATTTCAACTTAAAAAGACTTTCCGAGGATATAAAGAGGGAGCTTTCCGCCGCCGTGAGCGGCGTAAAGGACCCGAGAGTATCAAAGAATTTTGTGACGGTGACTCACTGCGAGCTCACCAGCGACCTTTCCTACTGCAAGGTGCACATCGCGTGCCTCGGCGGCGAGGGGAGGACCGCAAAGGCTGTAGAGGGCATGACAGCCGCTTCCGGCTACTTCAAGCGCGAGATCGCGGCAAGGATCCGCATGAGAAAAATGCCGGAGTTCATTTTCCTGCCGGATAATTCGCTGGAATACAGCGAGCACATCGAAAAGATAATCGCAGGGCTCCCCAAGCCCGTGGAGGATACGCCGGAGGAAACGGAGGGCGCTGATGAGGAGGATTGACCTTAACGAGGCGGCTAATTTCCTGCGGGAGCACGACAAGTTCGTTATCCTTATGCACGGCAGCCCGGACGGCGATACCGTAGGCTGCGGCACCGCGCTCTGCGAGGCGCTCCAGCAGATGGGAAAGCTCGCGAAGGCGGTCTGCCCCGACCCTATCCCGAAGAAGTTCGGATATATGTTCAACGGCGTGAAGGAGCAGGAATTCGAGCCGGAAACGGTCATCGCCGTCGATGTTGCAGATACGAAGCTGCTCTACGGTCTGCGCGAGCTGGGCGAAAAGACTCAGCTTTGCATTGATCATCATGTCAGCAACACCGAGTACGCCGAGCGGCTGCTGCTTGCTCCGGAGTACGCGGCGGCAGCCGAGCTGATGTTCGAGCTGCTAAGCTCCATGAAGGAGATAAGGCTCACAAACACCATCGCGGACAGCCTTTACACTGGCATCGCGACGGACAGCGGCTGCTTCAAGTACAGCAACACCTCCCCGCAGACGCACGTCTACGCGGCGGAGCTGATAAAGCTCGGCGCGGATATCGTGCCGATAAACTACGCGATGTTCGACATGAAGAGCCAGGGCAGATTAAAGCTGGAGCAGCTCGCGCTCAGTAAAATACGCTACTACGCAGGCGGCAGGATAGCTGTCATCGACGTCACGCAGGCGCTGATCGACTCCATTGAGGGCATAGACAGCGAGGATGTCGGCGCGCTTTCCGCTATCCCGCGTCAGATAGAGGGCGTGGATATCGGTATATGCATAAAGGAAAAGAACCCGGGATTCTACAAGGTTTCCCTGCGCTCCAGCGAGAACGCCGACGTTGCCGCGATCGCGCAGCAGTTCGGCGGCGGAGGTCACGCGAGAGCCTCGGGCTGCGCGTTTGAAACTTCGCTTGAGGACGCGGAAAAGAAGATCGTATGGGCGTGCGCAAAGGCGCTGGGTAATTCCGTATGACCGGGATAATTTGCATCAACAAGCCCCAGGAGTTTACCTCGTTCGACGTGGTGGCTTCCATGCGGAGGGCTTTCGGAACTAAGAAAATAGGGCACGGGGGGACCCTCGACCCGATGGCTACGGGAGTGCTGCCGGTGTTCGTCGGCGGCGCAACTAAGGCTGTTGACCTCGTTCCGGACGACAGTAAGAGTTACCGCGCCGGATTCCGACTTGGGTTCGTTTCGGACACCCAGGACATCTGGGGAAAGTTGCGCTCGCGCTGCGAAAACGGAATTTCCGAGGACGAGATGAGATTCGCGCTGGACGATTTCCGGGGCGACATCATGCAGGTGCCGCCGATGTACTCCGCGCTCAAGGTCAACGGGCAGAAGCTCTGCGACCTGGCGCGGCGCGGCATCGAGGTAGAGCGCAAGCCCCGCCCCGCGACCATTTCCCGGCTGGAGCTGGTGAGCTTTGACGGCACGGACGGCGTTATCGATGTGGACTGCTCCGGCGGTACCTACATCCGAACGCTGATAAACGATATTGGTGAGAGCGTCTGCACCGGTGCGGTAATGACCAGCCTGTGCCGGACGAAAAGCTGCGGCTTTACGCTGGAGCAGTGCCACGAGCTGGACGAGGTGCGCAATGCCTCCCCGGAGCAGCTCGAAAAGTGGCTGCTCCCGGTGGAGGAGCTGTTCGCGCCGCTCCCGGTAATTCCGCTGGACGAGGTTCAGACGAGAATGTACCTCAACGGCGTCCGCCTGGACGCAGACAGGCTTGAGAAACGCGCTCCGGTGGACGAGCTCGCGAGGGTAACTTCCGGCGGGGAATTCCTCGGCGTCGGCAGGATAAATTCCGACGGCGAGCTGGTTTCAATAAAGCAATTCCGTAAAGAATAAAAAATACCGGTCAGATACCGGTATGAATGGTGGATCAATATTGATAGACATAACTAACAGCAGCCTGCGCCCGGAGGAAAAGACCGCCGTAGCGCTGGGTTACTTTGACGGGCTACATCTGGGACATGTCGGCGTTATCCGCACGGCAATGGCTCAGGGAGGGCTTAAACCGGCGGTGTTCACTTTCAACTGCGACACCACGCTGCCGAAATTCCGCGGGCCGGAGGATATAATCTCGTTCGAGAACAAGTGTGAGCTGATGGAGAAGATAGGCGTGAAGTATATTTACGCGCCGGATTTCGCGGAGGTCTGCACGCTGTCTGACGAGGATTTCGTGAAGAAAGTACTTATCGACCGGCTGAATGCGGGTTTCGCATGCTGCGGGAGCAATTTCCGGTTCGGAAAGGGCGGCTGCGGCACTCCGGAAAGGCTGGCGGAGATCGGCGCTAGGTTCGGCATGCGCGTTGAGGTCGTGAAGGACGTCTGCCTTGACGGGCAGATGATAAGCTCCACGCGTATCCGCGAGCACATCCGCCGGGGAGAAATTGAAGAGGCTAACCGGCTGCTGGGCTATGAACTGTGGTACAGGCTGCCGGTCATCCGGGGCAACGAGATCGGACGGACGATAGATTTCCCGACGATAAACCAGGTCATCCCCGACACGAATATAATCCCGCGCTACGGCGTGTACAAGAGCTACGTTGAGATAGCGGGGAAGCAGTACCACGGAGTCACCAACATCGGCGTAAAGCCCACCGTACAGAATCGGCGGGACGGCTCCGGCGCTGTTATGGAAACTTACATCATCGGCTTTGACGGCGACCTGTACGGTCAGGATATCGCGGTCGCGCTTGTGCGATTCATACGCCCCGAAACAAAGTTCGCCGGACTCGACGAACTGAAAGAGCAGATAGCGCGCGACAAGGAAGAAGCACTGAGATAAAACGCCGGAAACGGCAGGAAAGGAATACAGAAATGGAAGTCAGGACAAGATTTGCGCCCAGCCCTACTGGGTACATGCATATAGGCAATCTGCGCACCGCGCTGTACACCTACCTCATCGCAAGAAAGAACAAGGGTAAGTTCATCCTGCGAATCGAGGATACAGACCAGGGACGTTACGTTGAGGGCGCTACTGATGTTATTTACAGAACGCTCAAGACCTGCGGGCTGAACTGGGACGAGGGTCCGGATATCGGCGGTCCCTGCGGTCCGTATGTTCAGAGCGAGCGCATGGGTATGTTCAAGGAGTACGCGGAAAAGCTGGTGGAGAGCGGTCACGCTTACTACTGCTTCTGCAACAAGAGCGAGAACAGCAGCGAGGACACCGCAAACGGACTTGCTTCCGCAAACCGCTGCCCCTGCCGCGACCTCGACCCCGCAGAATCCAAGAAGCGCCATGACGCGGGCGAATCCTGCGTTATCCGTCAGAAGATACCGAACGAGGGCACTACCACGTTCCACGATGAGATCTACGGTGACATCACGGTTGAAAACACCGACCTTGACGACCAGGTGCTGCTGAAGTCCGATGGCATGCCGACCTACAACTTCGCAAACGTAGTTGACGACCACACGATGGGCATTACCCACGTTGTAAGAGGCAACGAGTACCTTTCCTCCGCGCCGAAGTACAACCTGCTCTACTCCGCGTTCGGCTGGGAGCCGCCGGTGTATATCCACGTTGAACACATCATGCGTGACGCTACACATAAGCTCTCCAAGCGCGACGGCGACGCTTCCTTTGAGGATTTCCATGCTAAGGGCTACCTCACAGAAGCGATCCTCAACTACATCCTGCTGCTGGGCTGGGCGCCCAAGGGCGAACAGGAGATATTCACCCTCGACGAGATGATCGAAGCGTTCGACCTTTCCGGTATCTCCAAGTCCCCGGCTATTTTCGACCCGCTCAAGCTGACCGCCATCAACGCGGTTTACATCCGCAATCTGCCGCTCGACAAGTTCATCGAGAACGCTGAGCCCTGGATACGCCAGACCTGCAAGCGTACTGACATAGACATGCCGCTGCTCTGCGCTGGTCTCCAGCCCAGAACCGAGGTTTTCAACGATATTCCCGAGCGTGTTGACTTTATCGACCAGATGCCGGAATATTCCATCGACATGTACGTCAGCAAGAAGATGAAAACCACTCCGCAGACCTCTCTTGAAGCGCTGAAGAAGCTGGTTCCGGTTATCGAGGGTATTCAGGATTTCACCACCGAGAATATCCACGACGCGCTCTTTAAGCAGATAGAAGCAGACGGCGTAAAGAACGGTCTGTACCTCTATCCGCTGCGCGTCGCGCTCAGCGGCAAGGCGGTAACTCCCGGCGGCGGCGTAGAGCTTGCTAAGATACTCGGCAAGCAGGACACCATCGACCGCATGAACAAGGCTATCGAAAAGCTCACCGCAGAGATAGGCTGATAAGCTGACTGTACTATTCCGCATTTCCGCGCGGTGCGCCGTGCGGAGGTGCGAATTTTAACTGTATATTCATGCCTGATTCACACTTTTATCACTTTAGTGTGTTAAGCTGATATATGACAGGGAATATGTCTGCTATACGCTGAACACATATCCCAACTAATCAGCCGCATGAACTGCATGCGGAAAAGGACATAATATGATCGAAGTAAAAAACCTAAGCAAAAGCTACGGCAGCAAGCTCGCCGTGGACGGTATCAGCTTCACCGCAGGCGAGAGCGAGATACTGGGATTCCTGGGGCCTAACGGCGCGGGAAAATCCACCACGATGAACATGCTGACCGGGTACCTCTCCTCCTCGGGGGGGCAGGCGCTCATCAACGGAGTCGATATCCTCGAGGACCCCGTGCGCGCAAAGAAGGACATCGGCTACCTGCCGGAGCTTCCTCCGCTGTACCTTGACATGACCGTCATGGAGTACCTGAATTTCGTGTACGACCTGAAAAAGTGCAAGCTCCCGAAGCGCTCCCACCTCGACGAGATATGCCGCCTGGTGAAGATAACCGACGTGCAGAAGCGCGTTATCCGCAACCTCTCAAAGGGCTACAAGCAGCGCGTCGGTCTGGCTCAGGCGCTGGTCGGAAACCCCAAGGTGCTTATCCTCGACGAGCCGACCGTCGGACTTGACCCCAAGCAGATAATCGAGATACGCACGCTCATCAAGAAGCTCGGAAAGAACCACACGGTAATTCTTTCCTCCCACATTCTGTCAGAGGTACAGGCGGTCTGCGACAAGATCGTCGTAATCGACAAGGGCAGATTGGTCGCAAACGACACCACCGAGAACCTTTCGCACAACCTCTCCGCCGACCACAAGCTGACGGTGCAGATAGAGGGTCCGACAAAGGAAGTCAAGGCGCTGCTTGAACAGATCCCCCAGATGGTGGAGGTGCACCTCAACCGCACGATAGACAAGACCATCGGCGAGTACGAGCTGAACGCCCAGGAGGGCTGCGACATCCGCCGCGAGGTATTCAAGCGCATGGCTGCGAGAAACTACCCGATACTTCTCATGAGAAGCAGCGAGCTTACCCTCGAGGAGATATTCCTCAAGCTCACCACCGGTGATTTCTACGGCAATATCGAAAACGGAGGTGCGGCAAAATGACAGCTATTTTAAAGCGCGAGTTCGCTTCCTATTTCACTTCGCCGCTCGGGTATGTTTACCTTGCGGTGTTCTACGGGTTCTCCGGGCTGTTTCTGTGGATAACCTGCCTTACCAGCGGTTCCGCAGACATGCAGTACGTTTTCCTGTGGATGTTCTTTATAATGATGATACTCATCCCGATACTTACGATGAGGACCATGGCGGACGACAAGCGCCAGAAAACTGACCAGCTCACGCTGACTTCTCCGGTCAGCCTGTTCGGGCTGGTCGCAGGTAAGTTCCTCGCGGCGTTCTTTATTTTCCTTATCGGCGCGGCTGTCATGTTCGTATACGCGCTGGGGCTGGCTGCGGCTGTAAACGGCTCCGGTACGGGTACTGAGTTCGGCTGGGCTGGTTTCTTCGGAAACTTCGTCGGGATCGTGCTTATGGGCGCGGTGTTCATCTCTGCGGGTATCTTTATTTCCAGCCTTACCGAGAACCAGATGATCGCGGCTATCGGCAGCATCGGCGTGAATATTCTGCTGTGCCTGTTCGATGTCATTTCAAACTTTGTTTCGGTGACATTCCTAAAGGATATCATCAACGCGCTTGCGGTGCTTTATAAGTACCAGGAGTTCACCGCCGGCATTTTCAGCCTGAAGAATATTCTGTTCTTCCTGAGCCTGATAGTAGTTTTCAACTTCCTGACGATGCGCGTCATTGAACGCCGCCGCTGGAGCTGAGAAAGGGGGAGCAGATATGAACGAATCAAACAACGAAAACCTCGAGCAGGAGCAGACTGCGACTGCCGCTGAAAACGTTTCCCCCGCAGAGGAAAGCAAGCCGGAGGGAACAGCAAAGCCCGCCAAGAAGCAGGCTGATATACAGAACGGCAATCCTGCCGCTAGAAAACGCACATTTAATAAGCGCAACTTAAAGCACGGTACAATGGCGGTCGTACTGACGGTGCTTTTCATCGCCGCAGTTGTAGTGCTGAACGTTATCGTCGGCATAATCTCCGACCGTATTGACACAACTGCCGACCTCACCGATACGGGTATCTACACCCTCGACGAGGCTACTACTAACTACCTTTCCGGACTTGACAAGGACGTCACTGTTTCTGTCATGAATTCCGAAACCAGTTTCGAAAGCGGCAGTTCTTTCTATAAGAGCGTAAACGAGCTGCTCAACAAGATGGCTATGGAGAACGAGCACTTCAAGCTCCAGTACCTCCAGATAGACCAGAACCCGGATTTTACTTCCAGATTCAACGGCGAGACCCTCTCCGAAAACTACATCGTCGTAGAGTCCAAGGACACCAACCGCCACCGCATAATCACCCCCGGCGAGTACTTTTCCTGCCCGACATTCCGCGATAATCTGTCGCAATACGGCTATCCGGAAACCTACATCGAGCAGTATGTCAACCAGTATGTCAACAGCTCCTACGCGTCCCAGATAATCGAGGGCAGCAACGTGGAGCAGGCGGCTATCTCCGCGATAATGTACGTCACCAACACCGACCCGGTACGCGTTGCGTTCACCGAGGGCTTCGGCGAGGCTGACAGCAGCTCGCTTTCTTCGCTGCTCAGCAAGAACGGCTACGACATCGAGACAATCAATCTACAGCAGGTCGCGGAAGTTGACACCGACATCGACTACATCGTAATGTACGCTCCGTCGATGGACTACGACAACGACAGCCTTACAAAGCTGTCCGCATTCCTGGATAACGGCGGCGCGTTCGGAAAGAACCTGATATACTTCGCTTCCTACAGCCAGCCGGACTACGCGCCCGAGAACGACGACGACAGTTCCATGAAGAATCTCGCGTCTTTCCTCGCTGAGTGGGGTGTTTCCATCGGCGACAGCCTGGTGCTCCAGAGCAACACCGAGTATTCCTACGGCAACATGGAGTATGTTCACCTCCAGCAGATACAGGATACCGACTACGCCGGAAGTACCTACGGCAGCAGCCTCATCACCTACGACGCGTACATCCGTCCCGTTCAGCAGATATGGGAGGGCGGCACCAAGGGCAGCGTTGAGCAGGAGGTCCTGATAAAGAGCTACGACGGAGCTTACCTCCGTCCGATAAGCACGCTTTCCGACAGCGATTTCAACAAGTCCGGAGCTGAATCCGGCACGTTCAACGACGCTGTTGTCGCGTACAAGGTCCACAGCAACACGCAGGACGTCACCAGGGTGGTCGCGTTCGGTTCTGACATGATATGCAACAGCATGTTCATGAGCTACGCGAACTCCAACAACCAGGACTTCATGATAAATATGTTCAACTATATCTCCGGCAAGACCGAGGGTATCACTATCACGGCAAAGTCGTTCAGCAACGTCGGCTTTGAGGTCAACCAGGGCAACGCGAATATCCTCGCGGTAGTTCTGTGCATCATCGTGCCGGTAGTCGTTATCGTTGCCGGTATAGTCATCTGGGTGCGCAGGAGGCACAGATAAATGGCAAAGCTTTCTAAAACCACAAAGACCGTTATCATCGCTGCGGCTGTGCTCCTGGCAATGGGCGCGGTGCTGCTGGTGCTGGTCATGACGGGCGGTGACGGCTCCGGAAACTCGACTGTTTCCGGGCAGTCCGGCACGGCGGAGTCCTCCGGGACTTCCGACGCGACTGATTCCGGCAGCGACAGCAGTTCCACTGCTTCCCAGGCTGATGAGAAGGTCACCATCAACAGCTACGAGCAGGAGAACGTGCTGAAGCTCGAGGTCGTGAACCAGACCGGAAGTTTCTCGTTCGACCGTGCGTCCAGGGAGGTTTCTTCCACGGATGACGACGGCAACGTCAACACTTCTACTCAGTACTACTGGACCAGCCCGGAGCTTGACGGCATTTCACGCAACGATTCCACTATAGGAGCATTCGTCCGCAGCATGGCGGGGCTGTCCGCTTCCTCTATGGTCGAGGAGAACGCCGCGGACCTCGATAAGTACGGACTTGCCGAGCCGCTTTCCGACGTCAAGATGACGTTCGACGACGGCTCAACTAACGAGGTGCTTTTCGGTATCCGCAATCCGGCTGCTTCCAACTACGTTTACTGCTGCGTAAAGGGCAGCAGCGACGTTATGCAGGTCAGCTACTACAGCACCGGAAGCGCGTTCTACGATATCAAGGATTTCGTGAGCCTGGTGCTTACCGACTCCTATGACGCGAACAATCCGCAGGAGCTGGAGTATCTCACAATCGAACGCAAGGACCTTTCCGAGCCGGTGGAGATCGAATATATGTTCGATGTTGCGGCTGAGGCTGAGGACGAGGATTCCGTTGTCACCACGTTCAATTCCCACCGCATAACCTCTCCGATAACCGCGGAGCTGGACACCACCAGCGGTCAGACGATATGCTATGGGCTGTACGCGCTCAGCGCCGCTTCCTGCCAGTACATCGACCCGACCGATGAGGACATCGCACAGACCGGGCTTGACGACCCCTATTGCCGTATCAGTTTCAAGTACGGCGGCAAGGCGCGGGTACTCCTGCTCGGAAACGAGATAAGGGAATCCGGCGACGATTCCGACGGCGAGAGCCTTTCCTCCGTCACCGGGTACTACGCGATGTTCGAGGGCGACAGGCTCATCTACGCTATAAGCACTTCCAACGCGCCGTGGTACACTTTCAAGGTCCAGGACATCATGTCGCGCAGACCTATCTCGCCGTACATCTATACGGTAGATAAGCTGACAGTGACTACCCCGGACGGCGAGTATGTGTTCACAGTTGACGGCGACTCCGACGAGCACTCTTTCTACTACAACGGGGAGGCGCTGGACGATTCCAGCTTCAAGAGCTTCTATCAGCACCTGATCACCTCGATGGGCGAGGAGCTGTTCTTCGAGGAGGCAGACTACGAGCCGTACATCAAGGTGCAGTTCGACTACCGCGAGGAGTACTACGACACCTACGGCAGGAGCAGCGACGTGCTGGAATTCTACAAGTCCGACGACCGCAAGAGCATAGTCCGCGTAAACGGGGATGTGCTTTACAAGGTGCGTCAGGTCTACACAGACAGGCTGCTCAGCAACCTTGACGCGCTGCTGAACGGCGGCAACATCGAGCTTAACTGGTAAGCTGCGCTGGTAATTCACTGTTACGCTGGTAACGCAACGGAGCGCGGGTCTGTCCGCGCTCCCTGACCGTGTTAAAAATAGATTTATATATGGAGGTAATTACAATGGCTGAAAGTAACTTTATTTACTACCGTGGATTCCCGATGGTGAGAAGCGGAAACGAGATCTACTACGGGAGCATGGGCGACAGATTCGTCACCAAGCTCACTATCCGCGAGAGCGAGAAATACAAGGACGCCGAGATACCTACCAAGGTCATGGTACAGATGATACCCACCGCGCCTACGCCGGAGGATCTTGCCAAGATAAAGAAGGGCGAGATGAACAGCCTTTACGAGGCGCTCGACACAGCTCATGTATGGCTCACAAAGGAACTCTTTGGAGCATGATTTTATTACGGCGGGCAGGCAGCTGCCCGCCGTTTGCAGCAAAAAAACACCGGGCAGCTGGACTGCCCGGTGTTTGATTTTTATTTTGCGCTTAAACCTGCTCGGTCTCCTCGGGAGAAGTGGAGATGGAAGTGCGCTTTACGCGGTTGCGGCTGATGAACTCATATTCGTTCTCGTTGTATGCGCTGATCTCGTTCAGCCAGTAGCTTACGCGGTAGTTGCCAACGTCGATTACGGCAAAGTTTGCTGTAGTGTTCACGAACTTTACCTCGCCCTGTACAAGAGGCCTTATGTTGCCCTCGCCGCTGAAATAGTCCTTGAGCCTTACAACGACCTTATCACCAACATGGATTTCCCCCATTTTTCGTGTCCTCCTTTGTTATGTCTGCGAATATCGTCAGAATTTACAACAGTAATTGTAACACATATTACACAACCTGTCAAGCGGGATTCAAAAAAAATCGCAGATTTCGCTGAAACTCGTTGATTTTTAGTTTGTTTTAGTGGTTTTGCAAATATTATCTGTCACAGTTTTGGTGAATATAACGAATCCACATGTGGAAAGTTACGGGCAATTTCTCCAGATGTCAGCAGATACCAGAGGTGGTGTGAATTACTATTGACTTTTTTATCAATATATAGTATCATGTCCTTAGGCTGAACGCCATATAATACTTGAAATGGAGTGGATAAGATGATCAGACAGATCATACACATAGACGAGGAAAAATGCAACGGCTGCGGGCTGTGCGCCAACGCCTGCAAGGAGGCGGCTATCGGTATCGTAAACGGCAAGGCGAAGCTATTGCGCGAGGACTTCTGCGACGGGCTTGGAAACTGCCTGCCCGCCTGTCCGATGAATGCGATAAGCTTTGTGCAGCGCGAGGCTCCCGAGTTCGACGAGGAGGCTGTAAAGCGTCACCTGGAGGCGCACAAACAGCCGGAGCCTGCAAAGGAGGCTCCCAAATTCACCGGATGTCCCGGCATGAGGATGGCGCAGATGAAGCCGAAATCCGCCCCCGCTGCGGGCGAGGTGCCGAGCATGCTTTCCCAGTGGCCGGTGCAGATAAAGCTTGCAGGGGTGCAGGCTCCGTACTTCAGGGGCTGCGACCTGCTTATTGCCGCTGACTGCACTGCCTACGCCTACGGGGATTTCCACCGAAGGTACATCAAGGGCAGGGTGACGCTTATCGGCTGCCCGAAGCTCGACGACACCGACTACGCCGAGAAGCTCGGGGACATTATCCGTGCAAACGACATCAGGAGCATTACCGTCGCAAGGATGGAGGTGCCCTGCTGCGGAGGTATCGAGAATGCGGTATTACGCGCTGTCAAAGCGTCTGGAAAGGATATCCCGGTAAAGGTGGATATCATCACCACCGATGGACAGGTGATAGGTTAATTTACATTCAAGGAGCTGTAACTTTTTGCAGCTCCTTTTTGCTGTTCCGCAAAATGTCACCTGATTTTCATTGACAAATACCCGATATAGTGGTATAATAAAATGAATATTTCTATTCAAGAGGTGTTTTTAAATGACTATATTTTACAAATTCGACGGTCAGATGTACATTAATATAACAAACGGCTGTCCCTGCGACTGCGTATTCTGCCTGCGGAACAATTCAGATTCCGTCAAGGACAACGACAGCTTGTGGCTGGAGCATGAGCCCTCTTTCGAGGAGATCGTGGACGCTTATGAGAAGTTCGACAAGACCGGATGCACCCATGCAATCTTCTGCGGTTACGGCGAGCCTACCGTTCGTGCGGACATGCTGGTTAAAACTGCGCAGTACATCCGGGAGCATTCTGATATGAAGATACGGCTCAACACCAACGGACTGGTCCGCATGATCCACCCGAAGTTCGATATCAAGCAGTTCCGTGGACTTATCGACATCGCCTCCATCAGTCTCAACGCTCCGGACGCCAAGCGCTACAACGAGGTGACAAGACCGCATTTTGGCGAGCCTGCTTTCCAGGCTATGCTGGATTTCGCCCGGGATATGAAGGACATGGGCGTACAGGTGAAGTTCACGGTTGTTGACGTTATCACCAAGGACGAGATAGACCGCTGCCAGCAGCTTGCGGACAACATGGAAATTCCGCTCAGGGTCCGCGAATACATCTCCGACAACGAAAGCTACACATGAGGATAATCGGTATCGACCCGGGTTACGCCATTGTCGGTTACGGAGTGCTGGACTACGAAAAGTCCCGGTTTTCCGTGGTGAATTACGGCGCGATAACTACTGCGGCGGGCACTAGCTTCGATCACAGGCTGATGGAGATATACGACGACATGTGCACCGTCCTTGACATGTTCAAGCCGGACTGCATGTCCATCGAAAAGCTCTATTTCACCAACAACAAAACTACCGGTATCGACGTTGCACAGGCGCGCGGGATAATTCTGCTGACGGCGGTGCAGCGCGATATCGAAATTTACGAATACACTCCCATGCAGGTCAAGCAGGCGGTGGTGGGTTACGGCAAGGCTGAAAAGCACCAGGTGCAGGAAATGGTGAAAAATATCCTCCACCTGACTGAGATACCAAAGCCCGACGACACTGCGGACGCAGTAGCGCTTGCTATCTGCCACGGGCATTCCAGTGGGTCGCAGCTTTCAAGGCTCATCGCAAAAGCCACGGAAAACGACGGCGCAATGGGAAAAATATACCACAAAAGTGACAAGAGGTAAAATTCATGATATACAGCTTACATGGCGAACTTATCCATACGGAGCCTAATCTAGCGGTCGTTGAATGCGGCGGAGTGGGCTACGCATGCCGCACCACGATGAACACGCTAAAGCAGATAGGCAGCAGCGGGGAAGTAAAGCTGTTCACACAGCTCAATGTCCGCGAGGACGCTGTTGACCTGTTCGGTTTCGCTGATACGGCGGAATTGCAGGCGTTCAAGCAGCTCACTTCCGTTTCCGGCGTGGGACCTAAAGCGGCGCTTGCGATTCTTTCCGACCTCACACCGTCCAAACTGGCGCTGTGCATCACCACCGGCGACAGCAAGACCCTGACCCGCTCGCCGGGCATCGGCAACAAGATAGCTCAGCGCATCGTAATGGAGCTCAAGGACAAGGTCGCAAAGGAGCAGCACATTTCCGCGTCCGATTTCGGCACAGAGCCTGTAACAGCTGCGGCGGTCGGCGGGAATGCCGCTGCGGAGGCTATCACCGCGCTCTGCGTGCTGGGATTCGCGCTGCCACAGGCTCAGGCGGCACTTGCCGGAGCCGACCCGGACAGCAGCGTTGAGGAGCTTATTAAGTACGCGCTCAAGCATTTGGGCTGATTTCGAAATTTATGACGGCGGGAGGTGAGCGCCTTGAAAAAGGACTTCGATGTTCTCGAGAAGATATTCATGATAATCGCGTTGTGCGAGGCAGTGTTCTTCGTGCTGTTCGTTATGGCTGGGGACGACGACCGTTACAAGGTGATGTGCATGACCGGCGTTGTCGTTGCAGGTGCAACTGCGGTCATCATGGCGATGGCGTCGCTGCTTGCCGGACTTAAAATCGTATTGTCGGACCGCAGGGCTGCCCGCCGGGCGCTCGGAAAGCACGGTCTCCGTGTAATGTGGCATGACGTTGGCGCACGTTATGCGTACAAGGGTATCCTTATGCTGACGAAAGGGCGCTACCACGAGGCGGAGGAGAATCTCATGCGCTCGCTCAGCCTTTCGGATAACCGTCAGAACCAGCATTTCTGCATTGAGTGGCTGATAAAGCTTTACGAAGCGCAGGAGAACGACGGAAAACTCATGTGGGCTTTCCGCAAAGCTGTGGAAATAGCTCCCGACAACCCGGACGCGCAGTCCCGGCTGGGGCACGCTTACTACAACGATGGCAAGCTCAGCAACGCGGAATACTGCTTTGAGCAGGCGCTGCGTTACGACCCGAATTACGGGTATTCCTACTACAGCCTGGCGACTATCTACACGCTGCGCGGCGAGGACGAAAGGGCGCTGGAAACGCTCAAAAAGCTGGTGACTATCCAGGAGAACCACCCGCTTGTTTACGCAGAGCTTGCAACCTGGTACGCAATGCACGACGATGAGAAAAACGCCGAGGAAGCCTACGACAAGGCGATACTCTGCGGCTACAGGGAACCCGAGGAGCTTTCAAAGCGCATGACCGCGCTGCGCATGTTCAACCATGCGGAAAACGCTACGGGAGCTGACCTGCCGCGGGATTACTACAGATACATCGAAAAGGAAGAATCCGAGGAAACAGTAAAGGAAGATACAGATGCTGGAAATGTCTGAATTCAGGGCTGACAACGAGCGCAGTAACAGAATAGTCGAGCCGGAATATAATGAAACAGATACCGATATCGAGTACTCGCTGCGCCCGAAGGTGCTTGACGAGTACATCGGTCAGGATAAGGTCAAGGAGAACATGAAGGTCTACATCGAAGCTGCGAAAAAGCGCGGCGAGTGTCTGGATCATGTTCTGCTCTACGGTCCTCCCGGACTTGGCAAGACCACCCTCTCCTGCATAATCGCAAACGAGATGGGCGTCAATATCCGCGTGACTTCCGGACCCGCCATCGAAAAGGCGGGCGACCTGGCGGCGCTGCTGACTAACCTCCAGCCCAACGACGTGCTTTTCATCGACGAGATACATCGCCTTTCCCGGCAGGTGGAGGAGGTGCTTTACCCCGCGATGGAGGACTACGTCCTGGATATAATCATGGGTAACGGACCATCGGCGCGGTCTATCCGCATAGACCTGCCGAAATTCACGCTGATAGGCGCTACGACGCGTTCCGGGCAGCTTTCCGCTCCGCTGCGCGACAGATTCGGCGTTATCCAGCGGCTGGAGCTGTACACCCCGGAGGAGCTGTGCAGTATCGTGCAGCGCTCGGCGATAATCCTTGCGATTCCATGCACTAAGGACGGAGCGATGGAGATAGCGAAGCGCTCCAGAGGTACTCCGCGTATCGCGAACCGCCTTTTAAAGCGCGTCCGCGACTATGCCGAGGTACTCGGCGACGGCAGGATAACTCAGGAGCTTGCGGATATCGCGTTAGGTCGTGAGGATATCGACCATCTGGGGCTTGACCGGCTGGACAGACGGTTGCTTGAAATGATAATCAAGGGTTACAACGGCGGTCCGGTAGGGCTGGAAACGCTGGCTTCCGCGCTCGGCGAGGAGGCGGTCACGCTGGAGGAGGTCTGCGAGCCGTTCCTCATGCAGCTCGGGTTTATCGCGAGGACTCCCCGCGGACGTACCGCGACGGCGCTTGCTTATAAGCACCTGGGGATACTTCAGGACGGTCAGCAGCGGCTTGATTTTTGAGCATACACTAATTAAATATACATAACGGGGGCAATAATAATGGGAAGAATATTCGGCACGGACGGCGCGCGCGGCGTTGCTGTCACTGAACTCACCTGCGAAAGAGCGATGGAGATAGGCAGAGCGGCGGCTTACGTCCTCACTAAGGAGAGCGGAAAGGCTCACCCGAACATCATCGTCGGCATGGATACGCGCATTTCCTCTAAGATACTGGAGGCGGCGCTTTCTGCGGGTCTGGCTTCCGTGGGAGCTAACGCGCTCCAGCTGGGAGTTGTGCCTACTCCGGCGGTGGCTTACCTTGTTAAGCAGTACAACGCGGACGCCGGCGTTATGATCTCCGCGTCGCATAATACCGTGGAATATAACGGAATAAAGCTGTTTTCCTCCGAGGGATTCAAGCTCCCGGACAGCGTCGAGGAGGAGATAGAGGAGCTTATTCTCGACAGAAAGGGCGAGATAAAACTCCGCGACGGCGTTGACGTCGGCAGGATAACCCGCCTTAGCAGCGCTTGCAGCGACTACATCCAGCATATCAGGGACTGCGCTGGCGCGGGACATTACGCGGGCGTGAACCAGCGGTTCGTTTTTGACTGCGCTAACGGCAGCTCCGCAGTTACTGCGCGCAAGCTGTTCGCGTACCTCGGCACGGGCTGCGAGTTCATCGCCGACGAACCGGACGGCACCAACATCAACGACAACTGCGGCTCCACGCATATCGAGCAGCTCTGCGAGTACGTCAAGAGCGGCGGCATGGCGGCTGGATTTGCGTTCGACGGCGACGCCGACAGGTGTCTTGCGGTGGACGAAAACGGCAGGGTCATCGACGGCGACCGCATCATTGCGGTGCTCGCAAAGCGCATGAAGGAAAAGCGCATTCTCAAGGGCGACGCGGCTGTCGTTACCGTCATGAGCAACCTCGGTTTCCACGATTTCATGAGGGACAACGGTATCAAGACCGTCTGCGCTAAGGTCGGCGACAGGTACGTGCTGGAGGAGATGCAGCGCAGCGGCTACAACATCGGCGGCGAGCAGTCCGGACATATAATCCTGCTCGACCACGCGACCACAGGAGATGGTCAGCTCACGGCGGCTATGCTCATCAAGGTAATGCAGGAGACCGGGAAGTCCCTGGCGCAGCTTTGCGATGGCATCGAGGACTATCCGCAGCTCCTTGTGAACGTCAGGATAACCGAGAGCGGCAAGGGCAAGTGGAACAGAGTCCCGGCGATAACCGACTGCATTTCTGCGGCTGAAAAGGAGCTTGCCGGAAACGGGCGCGTTCTCGTACGCGAGAGCGGCACGGAGCCGCTGGTGCGCGTTATGGTCGAGGGCAAGGACATGGATATGGTGAAGCGGCTGGCGGATTCCATCGCGGAGGAAGTAAAGCGCAGCCTTACATGACGGAGGAACGATGTTAGTTTGTGCAAATAACGGGAACTTTCCCGCGAACGATAAAGAGGAACTCAAGACCGCGCTGAATGCGGCGTGCGGCGAAATATGGCTCGGCGAGGGGACGGATTCCTACCCCTGCATGGCGATACTCTGCTGCGAGGACGGCGCGTCCATCAATTATTTCGAGAGCGAGGGCGGCACGGCTTACGTCTCCATCGGCGATAAGCGGCTCCATGGGACGATAGACGTCAACATCGACGGCGAGGCCTACCAGCTCAACCGCGGGCAGATAGTCCCGGAAAATAAGATACTCGAGATAGCCGAGGAATTCATGAACGATATGAAGCTGCCTGAGTGCGTTGAGTGGGAGAAGATCTGAAATATGCCGTTTGATTTCAAAAAGGAATATAAAGAGTTCTATATGCCGCCAAAGAAGCCGGGTATCGTAAACGTTCCAAAGATGAACTACATTGCAGTTCGCGGGACGGGCGACCCCAACAGCGAAAGCGGCGAGTACAAGGAATCTATCGGGCTGCTGTATGCGGTTGCGTTCACTATAAAGATGAGCAAGATGGGCAGCCACAGAATGGATGGGTATTTCGATTATGTAGTTCCGCCGCTGGAGGGATTCTGGTGGCAGGACGGTTCGGATTCCATCGACTATTCCCATAAGGAGGATTTCCACTTCATTTCGGCGATAAGGCTTCCTGATTTTGTCACTGCCGATGAATTTAACTGGGCGGTCGGGGAAGCTTCCAGAAAGAAGAAGCTTGACCTTTCTAAAGTTGAGTTTTTCACCTATGATGAGGGACTTTGCGTGCAGTGCATGCATGTAGGTCCATATGACGACGAGCCGAAAACAATAGAAGCAATGCACGAGCATGCGGCGCAGAACGGGTATGTTCCGGATATTAACGCTGACCGCATGCACCATGAGATATATCTTTCAGACCCGCGAAAATGTGCGCCGGAAAGGTTAAAGACTGTTGTTCGCCACCCTGTCAAAGTCGGGTAAGTAAGAACAACTAGGAACAGAGGACAAAAGAATGAGACTATCAGACAAGTGGCAGGACTACTGCCTTATCGACACATCAGACGGCGAGCGGCTGGAGCGCTGGGGCGACGTTACGCTTATCCGCCCCGACCCGCAGATAATCTGGAAATGCGGCGGCGAGGCTCCCGAATGGCGCACCGCTCACGCGAAGTACAACCGCTCCTCCTCCGGGGGAGGCTCCTGGGATTACCGCAGGAAGCTCCCAGAGAGCTGGCAGATAAAGTACGGCGAGCTTACATTCATGGTGAAGCCCACCGGATTCAAGCACACCGGGCTTTTCCCGGAGCAGGCGGTCAACTGGGACTACTGCATGAACGCGATACGCTCCGCAGACCGCCCGATAAACGTGCTGAACTTGTTTGCGTATACCGGCGGCGCTACGCTTGCCTGCGCTGCGGCGGGGGCTTCGGTATGCCACGTCGACGCAGTAAAGGGCATGGTGGACTGGGCGCGCACCAACGCGAAGCTTTCCGGGCTTTCGGACAAGCCTATCCGCTGGATAGTCGATGACGCGCAGAAGTTCATCAATCGCGAGATTCGCCGCGGGAACCACTACGACGGAATCATTCTCGACCCGCCCAGCTACGGCAGGGGAACAAACGGCGAGATGTGGAAGCTGGAGGACTGCATTTACGACCTGATGGAGAGCTGCACACAGCTGCTGTCGGACAAGCCGCTGTTCGTGCTTTTGAACAGCTACACGACCGGGCTTTCCGCAAGCGTTATGAGCTACCTGCTGCAAATGACCGTCGGCAAGCGGTTCGACATCACGGTGGATTCCCAGGAGATAGGGCTTCCGGTAAAGCAGACCGGCATGCCGCTCCCCGCCGGAAGCACTGCGATAGTACATTTTTGAGATAACGGGTGAAGCATTTGAATATTATAGAAGTAGAAAATCTGTCTTTTGATTATATCACCTATGACGAGGACGGCAAGGAGGTCAGCCGCAATCCGGTGCTGAAGGACGTTTCGCTGAACGTCCCGGAGGGGCAGTTCCTTGCAATCCTGGGTCACAACGGCTGCGGAAAGTCCACGCTTGCGAAGCATTTCAACGCGATACTCACGCCGACCTCCGGCAGGGTCACGGTCGCAGGTATCGACACCTCTGACGAGGACAGGCTGTTCGATATCCGGCAGACCGTCGGAATGGTGTTTCAGAATCCGGACAACCAGCTTGTTGCGACCATCGTCGAGGAGGACGTTGCGTTCGCGCCGGAGAACATGGGAGTTCCCCAGCCGGAGATACGCCAGCGCGTTGATGACGCATTGAAGCAGGTGGACATGTACGAATACCGCGAGCACGCTCCGCACCAGCTCTCCGGCGGTCAGAAGCAGCGCGTTGCCATCGCTGGAGTCATTGCAATGCAGCCGCGGTGTATCGTGATGGACGAGCCTACCGCAATGCTCGACCCCAAGGGCAGGCGGGAGGTAATGAAAACTATCCATACGCTCAATCGCGAAAAGGGGATAACAGTGGTCCTCATCACGCATTATATGGACGAGGCAGCGCAGGCTGACCGCGTTGTTGTTATGGACGGCGGCAATATCATCATGGACAACGTTCCGAAGAAGATATTCTCCCAGGTTAAGAAGCTGCGCTCCGTCGGTCTGGACGTCCCGCAGGTGACGGAGCTTTGCGAAACGTTGCGTGAGAACAACGTTGACATTTCCACGGAAATAATCGGCGAGCAGGAATGCGCCGAGGCTTTGTTCAACCTCACAAGGGGAAAGAGCGCGGAGCTTCCGGCTGTTTCCGATGTTGCGGAGGACGATAAGCGCCCGGTGGTGCTGGAGTGCGACAAGGTGACCTACAAGTACAGCATCGGCACTCCGTTTGAAAAGACTGCGGTCAACAGCGTTGATTTGCAGATACGCCAGGGGGAGTTCGTCGGGATAATTGGTCACACCGGAAGTGGTAAATCTACGCTGATACAGCATTTCAACGGACTTGTAAAGCCTACCTCCGGGCGGGTGCTGGTGGATGGCGTTGACATCTGGAGCAAGGAGGTCAACATTCGGGACATCCGGTTCAAGGTGGGGCTGGTGTTCCAGTATTCGGAACACCAGCTGTTCGAGGAGACCGTCGCCAAGGACATCGCGTACGGTCCGAAGAACATGGGGCTTTCCGGCGAGGATATAAAAAAGCGCGTGCGCAGCGCCGCGGAGAGCATGGATATAGTCCACCTGCTGGACAGGTCGCCGTTTGAGCTTTCCGGAGGTCAGCAGCGCAGGGTCGCCCTAGCGGGAGTCCTCGCGATGGACCCGGAGGTGCTTATCTTAGACGAGCCGGCGGCAGGTCTCGACCCCAAGGGGCGCGACAAGATACTCGCGCAGATAAAGCAGTACCACGACCAGTACGGCAAGACGATACTGCTGGTTTCACACTCGATGGAGGACATCGTGAAGTTCGCCGGAAAGGTGCTTGTTATGAACAAGAGCCGCCTGTTCTGCTACGACACGGTTGACAGGGTTTTCGCACGGACTGACGAGCTCGCGAAGATAGGTCTCGACGTCCCGCAGATAACAAGAATGAGCCATATCCTGAAGTCCCTCGGGACGGATATCGGGAATGACATCTACACCACACAGAGAGCGGCGGAGAGGCTGCTCCCGCTGATCAGATAAGTAAGGACTAGAACAAAAGATGATAAAGGATATTACGATAGGGCAGTACTTCCCGGGTAATTCGGTCATACACAGGCTCGACAGCCGCGTAAAGCTCGTTCTGGATATACTGTACCTTGTTATTCTGTTTACCGCACAGAGTTACACTGGGCTGCTGCTGGGCATGCTTTTCATGGTGATGTGCTACATGCTGGCGAGGATAAAGCTCATAATGATACTCAAGAGTGTCAAGCCTATCCTCCCGCTGATGATATTCACCGGGATACTCAACCTGTTTTTCGTCAAGGGTGAAACTCCGCTGTTCAAGTGGCAGTTCATCGAGATCTACCCGGAGGGCGTCAATACTGCGCTGTTCATGCTGATACGCGTGCTGACGCTCATCATCGGCATGTCGCTGCTGACCTACACGACCTCCCCGATAATGCTCACCGACGCTATCGAGCGGCTGCTTTCGCCGCTCAAGAAGATACACGTCCCGGTGCACGAGCTTTCAATGATGATGACCATCGCGCTGCGCTTCATTCCGACGCTGGTCGAGGAGACCGACAAGATAATGTCCGCCCAGAAAGCCCGTGGCGCTGAGATGGATACCGGGGGACTGGTCAAGAAGGCGAAGTCCCTGATACCGGTGCTTATCCCGCTGTTCGTTTCGGCGTTCAAGCGTGCCAACGAGCTTGCCACCGCAATGGAGTGTCGCTGCTACCACGGCGGCGAGGGGCGTACAAGGCTCAAGGTAATGCATACCGCTCCGAGGGACTACGTTGCCATCGGCTGCATGCTGCTTCTGCTGGCGGCGGTCATCGTTATCAACTGCTTCCCGGTTCTGCCGTGACGAGGTGACAATTTGCGTAATTTAAAGGTTTTCATTGCGTACAACGGTGCGGCTTACCACGGTTTCCAGCGGCAGGACAACGCCCTGACCGTGCAGGAGGTCGTCGAGAACAGCATCGGAAAGCTGCTCAAGATACCCGCTCCGGTTATATACGGCTGCTCCCGGACGGACACCGGAGTGCATGCGCGACAGTTCTGCTTCAATGTCCACGTTGACAGCAGGATACCCTGCGAGGGCTTCGTGAAAGGCATGAATACGCTGCTCCCGCCGGATATCGCGGTGCTCTCCTGCGAGGACGCTCCGGAGGATTTCCACGCGAGATACTGCACGAAAAGCAAGGAATATGTCTACCTCATCGCGAATACCGTTCAGAGGGACGTATTTTTGCAGAACCTGGCGTACCACTATCCATATAAGCTTGACATCGACAAAATGAACGAGGCGGCGGTGCTGCTGGTCGGGGAGCATGATTTCGCGGCGTTCTGTAAGGCGGAGGGCAAGGCGCGCATGAAGTCCACCGTGCGGGAGATATACAGTTTCACCGCGTCGATGAAAGAGGACGACGTGTGCGAGCTGAAAATAAGCGGCAGCGGATTCCTCTACAACATGGTGAGGATATGCGCGGGCACGCTCATCTATATCAACGAGGGAAAGCTGACAACAGACGACATAAAGCGTGCGCTGCTGACAGGTGACAGAAATTTTGCGGGAAAGACTCTCCCGCCTGAGGGCTTGTACCTCAACCGCGTGAACTATTGACCGCGGCTGCCATTTGATGTATAATAGCATGGGGAACGTTTGAGAGGACTGGTGCTTAATTACAGATGGATAAAAGAAACGACATAAACGACTTCAGAAAAAAGCGCAGGGCGCGGAAAGCAAGGCTCAATGTTGCCATCGTTACGCTTTTCGGGCTGATAATCCTGCTCATCGCGCTCAACTGGGGGAAGATAATCTCGCCGCTCAAGGACGCCGCGCTGGACGTGGGAAAGGGCGGCTTCCCGGTGAATCTGCCGGGAAGCACGGATTACGTGCTTGACGAGCTTGGCGACAATTTCTGCCTGCTGACGGATACGTATTTTTATACCTATAATTCAGACGGGGCGATGATATCCAATGTCCAGCACGGAATGCAGTCCGCCGCACTTTCCAGCAACTCGCGCCGGGCGCTGCTCTACGACCGCAACGGCAGGGAGCTGAAGCTCTACAACCGCACCGGAGAGATCTACAACACCGCCACCGAGGATACGATAGACTTCGCTCAGATAAGCAACGGCGAACGCTGCGCAGTCGTCACGAAATCCTCGAAGTATTCCAACTGCCTGTTCGTGTTCAACGGGGAGGGGCAGCAGATATTCCGTTGGGCTTCACCGCTGTACCTTATCGACAGAGTCGCATTCTCGCAGGATGACAACAGTATATTCGCGGCGGTCTGCGGCGCGGACAACGGCGAGCTGGAATACCGCCTGCTGCGTTTCGACCTTGACAACAGCGACGGCACAGTCTGGGAAACCTACATCGGGAAGCATATGGTGTTCTCGCTTGAGCAGTCCGACGGAGAGGTGTTCGCGGTCACAGCCGGCGGGGCGTACATCGTTGACGCAGGCAGCGGCGAAGTAACGGCGCAGAACGATTTCGTCAAGACGGTCTCACAGATACCCGGCGGAGAATTCCGCGCAGTTCTGTTCAGCGATACCGCCGGCGGAAACGTACTGACGGTGTACGACGAAACGCTGGATGGATCAGCGGCTCTCGGATTGCAGAATGTCACCAGGGTGCGTGCGGATGGAAAAAGACTGTTCGTTCTCAGCAAGCGAATGCTCACGGTGCTTGACGATGGACTCAACACGGTGTCTGAGATCGAGCTGGACGATGATTATTCGGATATGCTGATCATAGGCGGCAGCGCTTATCTGCTCGGCTACAACACCGTTCAGAAAGTCGAACTCGGGATTTAAGGAGGCAGTTTATGGGATCGCAGTTTGCGATAGTTTATGATATATTGATAGCCGTAGTGCTCGTGTTCGCTGTGTTCAGCGGCGCAAAGCGCGGGTTCGTCAGTGTTGCTGTGGGGATCGCCGCAGTGTTCGTTGGTTTTTTCTGCGCGGTGACGTTCAGCTCGCCGATAACCGAGCTCATCTACGCTTCGGCAGTGGAGAAGCCTCTCAGCGAAGCAGTCAGCCAGACACTTGACGAGAATATGAGCAGCATCACGCTGAGCGAACTGTCCGGAATGGATTTCGACAAGGTGAAGGTTTCCGGCACTCCTGTTTCAGAGATAACTCCGGAGTACTCCGGGACTAACAAGGTCGTGTACGACCTGTCGGACGTTGACCTCAGCGGTACCGGATTTGAGAACGCCGACCTCAGCAAGTTCGGATTCGGCAGCAATGAGGACTACGCTCATATGAATGGAAAAAACGCGGAGTTCACGATGTCCGATATCGAATCGAACGGGCTTGGCAGGCTCGTCACCGCGCAGGTGATAGCCGTAAGGCTGTCATCAAGCCCGATGATAAGCGGCATACAGGAGTATGTGGGGCTTATCGGAGGAATGTTCCCGGCGCAGCTCCAGGAGATCTCCCAGGGAATAGGCGACGGCGAGATATCAATGGTGCGGACGCTGGTGCTGACAATGATCAACTGCTCGTCGTCAGTCAAGACCGCAGTCATTGACAACATGCTTCACCCGGCTTTTTCGCTGCTTATCAACACGTTCGTTTTCGCGGGGATATTCATTCTCGTGACCTGCGTGCTGAACCTGCTCGCAAGGGTGCTCAAGGTAGTAAACAAGATCCCGGTCGTCGGGAGCGTCAACGGGCTGCTCGGCGGCGTTTGCGGCGTGGTCAGCGGACTTATCTCAGTTTGCATTATCTGCATAGTCGTAAGGCTCATCGTCTATATCAGCGGCGGAAATACTATGCTGCTGAATGAAACCGCGATAGGCTCGACCTATGTGTTTAAGTATTTCTATAACTTTGAATTCCTGAATTTCCTGAATTAAGGACGTTTCAGGCTGCTATTTCATGCAAAGGTGGTATAAACTATGATGATGTGTTCCAGATGCAAAAAGCGTCCCGCTGTAGTGTTCATATCCTCAATGCAGGGTACCGAACGCCACAACGAGGGGCTGTGCCTGAGATGTGCCAAGGATATGGGACTTCCTCAGGTGGACGAATACCTGAAACAGATGGGCATTTCCGAGGAGGATTTTGAGAACGCCTACGATGCTATGTTCGACGAGAACGGCGAACCCGACCCTGAGATGCTCAAGAATATCGGCTTTGAGGACATAACGAACGGCTTCAAGCCGCATGACGACGCAGACGGCTCTGAGCCTGACGATTCTGACGCTGACACGGATGAGAACTCTGACAACAGCGACGACCTTTTCCAGAAGGGCGGTGCAAATACCATGCCGGAGTTTTTCAAGAAGATGTTCGAGCCGTTCGGAAACGTCCTCAGCAAGGAGGATATGGATAAGCTGGACGAGGAGGCAAAGACCCGTTCCACGAAAAAGAAGCAGGAGAAAACCGACAAGAAGCGCAAGACGCTCGAAACATTCTGCACCAACCTCACCCGCCGTGCAAAGGACGGCAAGATCGACCGCATCATCGGCAGAGATAAGGAAATTGGCAGAGTTATCCAGATACTCTCCCGCAGAACCAAGAACAATCCCTGCCTGATAGGCGAACCCGGCGTCGGCAAGACTGCTATCGCCGAGGGAATCGCGCTGAAGCTGGCGAGCGGGGACGTTCCGTTCAGGCTCCAGGGCAAGGAGCTTTACCTGCTCGACCTCACCGCGCTCGTTGCGGGAACTCAGTTCAGAGGTCAGTTCGAGAGCCGCGTGAAGTCCCTTATCGACGAGGTCAAGAACGCCGGCAACGTTATCCTGTTCATCGACGAGGTACACAACCTGGTCGGCACCGGAGATTCCGAGGGCACGATGAACGCCGGTAACATGTTCAAGCCGGCGCTTTCCCGAGGGGAACTCCAGGTCATCGGCGCTACGACGTTCAATGAGTACCGCAAGTATATCGAAAAGGACAGCGCGCTGGAGCGCCGTTTCCAGCCTGTGACGGTAAACGAGCCGTCCATTGACGACACCGTGAAGCTGCTGGAGGGTATCAAGGCGTACTACGAGGAGCATCACAAGGTAAAGGTGTCGCCGGAGATAACCCGCATGTGCGCGGTGCTTTCCGAGCGCTACATCAACGACAGGTTCCTGCCGGATAAGGCGATAGACCTGCTGGATGAATCCTGCGCATGCGCTAGCCTCGGAAGCCCGGCAATAACCGAGTACGAGAAGCTGAAGTCCAAGCTTGCGGAGCTGCGCGTCGATGAGAGCAAGCTCGCAGAGGCAAGCGACAAGGACTACGAGAAGATGGCGGAGATAAAAATGCAGATCGCGCAGACCTCCGACAGCATCGACAAGATAAAGAACGAAGCAGAGAATGTTCAGGTGACGATGGAGGACCTGTCCAAGGTCATCGAGCTGTGGACTGGTATCCCCGCCAACAAGATACAGGAGGCGGAGTATAAGCGTATCGGTACGCTGGAGCAGCACCTCAAGCAGCACGTTATCGGTCAGGACGAGGCGTGCGAGCTGGTGGCAAAGGCCATAAAGCGTACCAGGGTACAGCTCACCGAGCGCCGCAGACCTGCGTCATTTATCTTCGTAGGTCCTACAGGCGTAGGAAAGACCGAGCTTGTTAAAGTTCTGGCAAACGAGATGTTCGATACGGTTGAGCCGCTTATAAGGCTCGACATGTCGGAGTTCATGGAGAAACACAGCGTGTCCAAGATCATCGGTTCGCCTCCTGGATATGTAGGCTACGACGAGGCAGGGCAGCTTACCGAGAAAGTACGCCGCAAGCCGTATTCCGTGATACTTTTCGATGAGATTGAAAAGGCGCACCCCGACGTTATGAACATTCTGCTCCAGATACTGGACGAGGGTAAGATAAACGACGCGCACGGCCGCTCCGTAAGCTTTGAAAACACGATAATCTGCATGACTTCCAACGCGGGAAGCTCCACCGGCACCAACAGCGTGGGCTTCACCAAGACCGAGGGCGACATCAGTAAGGAGCGTGCAATGAAAGGGCTTCGCGACTTCCTCAGACCGGAGTTTATCGCCCGCGTTGATGAGATAATCGTGTTCCATCCGCTGACCGTCGAGAATTACGCGCAGATAGCGAAGCTCATGCTGCATGAGCTGGAGTCGCCGCTTGCTGAAAAGAAGATAGCACTTAACATCACTGACGACGCTTATAATGCTGTTGCGAAAAAGGCATTTGGCGGAAAGTACGGCGGCAGAGATATCCGCCGCGTTATCCGCAGCGATATTGAGGATAAGGTAGCCGAGCTGATAATCGACCACGCCGACGAGCCGCTCTCTGAGCTGAATATCGGCGCCAAGGACGGCGAGATAACGGTGGACGGAAAGTAATGAGTACGATACTGATAACCGGCGGCACCGGCGCTATCGGCAGCGCTATCGCGGCGGAATTTGCAGCAACAGACGATGTGGTGTTCACCTACAACTCCCGCGCGGAGGAGGCGCAGCGGCTCTGCAAGGAGCTGCGCTGCTCCGCTGTGCAGTGCGACATTGCCGACTACGATTCCTGTCAGGCGGCGGTTCAGCAGGTTCTGAAAGATTTCGGGAGGATAGACGTGCTGGTGAACAATGCCGGGATATCCCAGATAAAACTGTTCACCGACATCACTCCCGAGGATTGGCAGCGCGTTATGAATGTCGATTTGAACGGCGTTTACAATATGACGCATGCCGTTGTACGATCCATGATAAACCGCAAAAGCGGCGCAATTGTGAATGTTTCCTCCGTTTGGGGAGTGTACGGCGGAGCGTGTGAGAGCGCGTATTCTGCTGCAAAGGCGGGTGTTATCGGGCTGACAAAGGCGCTGGCAAGGGAACTAGGAGCTTCTGGGATAACCGTCAACGCTGTCGCCCCGGGAGTTATCGACAGTCCGATGAACAGCTCGCATCTTAATGAGGAGGAGCTGCGGGAGCTGGCAGAGCAGACTCCGGTCTGCCGTCTGGGGCACCCGTCAGAGGTCGCAAGAGCAGTCAGGGCGCTGGCTGAGAACCGTTTTATAACCGGACAGACGCTCGGCGTTGACGGAGGATTCTGCTGAGTATTTCCGGTGACGTTAAACTAGTTTAACAATTTGCCTAAAAATTCACAAAGATATGCTGAATGTTTTGTCAAAAAAAACACAAAGTTTCCGGTTGAATTTTTTCGCAAAATATAGTATAATAAATTTGATTTGAAAATCCGAACGGCGATTTCGGCAAAAAAGGAGACTTAATATGAACATCGCTTTATCCATTCTGTCAGCTGCGGCGTCCGCAGAAGCAGTTGGCACAGCAGAAGCGTACTCCGGACCGTGGGAAAACGTCTACAATGCTGTCCGCTCTACTGCCGAGGCAGTAACTGAGGAAGCGCAGGGCGTAGTTGACCGTATCCAGGGACTTGGAAATGCGCACGCACAGCTTGCTGACCCGGATTACTGGGGTTCCGTCGGCATTATCACCCTGACCGGTATACTTGTTGTATTCTTCATTCTCGCTATCCTTATCTTCCTGTTCTGGGCGCTCGGAAAGACCTTCCAGACCATCGACAAGAACAGGGCTGCAAAGGCAGAGGCTGCCAAGAAGGCTGCCGCTCCGGCTCCTGTGGCTGCTCCTGCTCCCGCAGTTGAGGAGATCGTCGAGGAGGACGATAACGACGATGAGATAATGGCTGTTATCAGTGCGGCTATCGCTGCCTACGCCGAGGAAGAGGGTACTTCCTACACCATTCGCGACGTAAAGAAGCGTGACAAGAGAGCTCGTTCCGCTTGGAGCCTTGCCGGAATCGGCGAGAATACACGCCCGTTCTGAGAACAGACAGAAAGGAAAATTGAAGCATGGAAATATTTGTTGATACCATAAAATCGCTCGCCTCCACCTCCGGCTTTGCAGGCTTCGGAGTTGAAAACGGCTGGCAGAGCATAATTATGATTCTGCTTTCCTTCGTCCTGTTCTATCTGGCGATCAAAAAGCAGTACGAGCCGCTGCTGATGCTCCCTATCGCATTCGGTATGCTGCTCACCAACCTCCCGTTCAGCGGACTTTATCATGCTGAGCTGTGGAATCCCTCTACAAACCCCTATTTCGCGCCTGAGTACGTTCAGGAGGGTGCTAATCTTCTGATAACCTATACTAAGGAAGTCAGCCTTGATTATGGCAGAGTGCTCCACGAGGGCGGTCTGCTGGATATGCTCTACCTCGGCGTTAAGCTCGGTATCTATCCGCCTATCATCTTCCTCGGAATCGGCGCTATGACCGACTTCGGTCCGCTGATCGCTAACCCTAAGAGCTTCCTGCTCGGCGCTGCCGCACAGGGCGGTATCTTCTTCACATTCCTCGGCGCCTGCGCTATCAACGCGCTGGGCCTTGGCGACGGATTCTCCCTCAAGCAGGCTGCGTCCATCGCTATCATCGGCGGTGCGGACGGTCCTACGGCGATCTTCCTTACCTCCAGACTTGCACCTGAGCTGCTCGGCTCTATCGCGGTCGCTGCTTATTCCTACATGGCTCTGGTTCCTGTAATTCAGCCGCCTATCATGAAGCTGCTCACAACTGAAAAGGAGCGCTCCGTCAAGATGGGTCAGCTCCGTCAGGTTTCCAAGCTTGAAAAGATCGTATTCCCGATCGCAGTTACTGTTATCGTTTCCCTTATCGTTCCGGACGCTGCTTCCCTCGTTGGTATGCTGATGCTCGGTAATCTGATGAAGGAATCCGGCGTTTGCGACCGTCTTGTAAAGACAGCTACAAACGAGCTGATGAACATCATCACGATTTTCCTCGGCGTTACTGTTGGTGCTACTGCAGTTGCACAGAACTTCCTCAAGGTCGATACGCTTCTCATCATCGCGCTTGGTCTTATCGCGTTCTGCGTTGGTACAGCATGCGGCGTTCTGCTCGGCAAGCTGATGTACCTCCTCTCCGGCGGAAAGATCAACCCGCTGATCGGTTCGGCTGGCGTTTCTGCCGTTCCTATGGCAGCGCGTGTTTCCCAGAAGGTCGGTCAGGAGACCAATCCCTCCAACTTCCTGCTCATGCATGCTATGGGTCCGAACGTTGCAGGCGTTATCGGTTCCGCAGTTGCTGCGGGCGTTCTGCTGAGCGTTCTTGGTTAATTTCATGTTTAAAAGCGGTCTGGTTTCAGGCCGCTTTTTTCGTGCAGAAAATACATATGAGCCATATGTAAAAAAGATATTGAAATATGACGTAAAAAGTGTTATAATAGACCCAATAAAGAACAGGAAAGGTGATCAATTTGAACCAGAGATTCAACCATCTCATTGACATGGACGATTACAGCGTTTCTCAGTGGAACGCTATGGTAAAGCTTGCGGAGGACATCATGCGCCGCCCGGAGAGCTACGCCGACAAATGCCGCGGAAAAATCATGGCAACGCTGTTTTACGAGCCCTCGACACGTACTCAGATGAGCTTTCAGACTGCAATGATACGCCTGGGGGGCAGTATCATCGGATTCGATAATCCGGGTAATTCCTCTGTTTCAAAGGGCGAAAATCTGAAAGACACCATTAAAATAGTCAGCAATTACGCTGATGTTCTGGTCATGCGTCATAATCAGGAGGGTGCAGCAAAAGCGGCTGCTCTTTCGGCTGACTGTCCCGTTATCAACGCTGGGGATGGCGGTCATTTACATCCGACCCAGACTCTGACTGATCTGCTGACGCTCAAAACCGAGCTTGGCAGGCTTGATAACCTGACCGTCGGACTTTGCGGCGATCTCAAGTATGGCAGAACAGTACATTCTATCCTCAAGGCGCTTTCCTGTTATAAAAACAATAGATTTATCCTCATTTCAACGCCCTCGCTTGCGCTCCCGCAGTACATAAAGGATGTGCTGCACGCCCGCGGCTGCGAGTTCAAGGAAGTTTCCACTATTGAAGAGGCAATCGGCGAGTGCGACATGCTCTACATGACGAGGATACAGCAGGAGCGCTTCGCAAGCAAGGAGGAGTACGAAAAGCAGAAAGGTGTTTATATCCTGACGCGCGAGAAGATGCAGCTTGCGAAGAAAGACATGATAGTAATGCACCCTCTGCCCAGGGTCAACGAGATTGAAGTGGAAATCGACGACGACCCCCGCGCCGCGTACTTCCGGCAGGCCAAGTGCGGAATGTACGTCAGAATGGCGCTGATACTCACCACTCTTAATAATACTATCACGGCAAATCCGCTGCTGACTGGTCAGGTGCACAGGGAGTGTCGCTGCACTAACCCGCGCTGCATTACTCAGACGGAGCATTACCTGCCGCACAGCTTCCGCAAGTATGGCGATATAATGATCTGCGAGTACTGCGATGAGCGTATTCTTCTAAACTAAATAACGACCGCGTGCCGCCCCGCAAAAAGGGCGGCATTTGGCTATATTATCAGGGAGGTAAAATGGTAAAGGAAAGAACGGTTTTTGAAAAATACAGGTCGGAACGCAGTGCTGAATTGATTTTGGCGTGTGTCGCAACGCGACATTCTGCAAGTGCGGTTTTGTATGACCAGGCGCTTGAAAGACGTTACGCCCGGGCGGTAACTTTCGGCGTAACGCTGACTTATGAAAATGTTGTGGAAGTTGTTTCCAAGCTCATTGTAAGGCTGCTGAGGGAGGGCGCTGTTCCTGGAAATGCGGTTAAAAAGGTTGGTTTTGCCGCTCCGGCTGATGTAACTATGGCAGTGGAGGAGCTGTTTTCGCCGTCTGACGTGTTCCTGCCGCCGGATGTTGAGATCGTGTTCCTGCCTATGATCTCGGGGAGCGTCGGGGGAGATTTCTCAGCGGTACTTGCGGCTGCGCTTCAACAGGAGGGAAAGGTCATCGCAGCCGATATAAATGGTTCGCTGCGTTTGGGCGCGGTCAGCGGGAATAAATTGCTGTTTGCTGATATACCGCTGAAAGGAGGGCTTGACGCTACTTCGCTGGAAAGCGGGATGCCTCTGGAATCCGGTGCTATCGAGCTGCTTGACCGCGAAGCTGATGGGACGATCTGCTACAGCGTTGCCGGTGACGGCGACAGCATGGGAATTTCCGCCGCGGCAGCTGTCAACGCAGTCGGCGTTATGCTGCGGTCCGGGACACTCGACAGCGACGGTATATTGACTGACCGCGACCTGTTCTATATAGGAGAGGATTTCTATATTTCACAGGCGGATGTCCGCGCTATACAGTCGGATAAGGCAACGTTCCGCGCCGGACTTGAGCTATTTGGAGAGGCTGCTTCGGAATTGGGCGGATTCGACCGTCTGGTCGTTTCCGGGGAGGCTTTTGGCTCAGAGCGCGGCGCGGAAGTTATGGCGCAGCTTGGAGCTGTGCCCAGGGGACTCGCGGATAAGTACGGATGGTGCAGATTACCGGCGGAGCAGGGCGTAATTGCCTGTCTGAACGACACGGGGCTGCTTTCCAGAATACATGCCATCTGCGATGGTGCAGAGGATATTTCACACTTGCTCTATGAGGAATTCGACGAACTATACATAAAAAACCTGGGATTTTAGGCAATTTTGTATGAAATGTTTGTGAAAAGGACTTGATTTTTTTCTTTAAAGATGGTATAATATTAAAGCATTTAGTATCCGTTATTCTGTGTTCGCGCAGGGTGATGTGTGTTAATGCGCGGCGCAAAGCCAAACATTAAAAACGGACAGTCCGCTGTTATCGGGTTTTTCCCGGCACTTTAGTGTACGAATAGGTCGTTATCAAGAATGTCCGAAAAATCAGGAGGAAAATTATGGACGCATTAAAACTCATTGAGCAGGGCAGCATGAAGGCTGAGGCTCCCAAGATCGAGATCGGTGACCTCGTAAAGGTTCACGTTAAGATCAAGGAAGGCGAGAAGTTCCGTATCCAGATCTTCGAGGGTACTGTTATCGCCAAGAAGCACGGCGGCATCAACGAAACTTTCACCGTTAGACGTGTAGCTCACGGCTGCGGCATCGAGAGAGTATTCCCGCTGCATTCTCCGACAGTTGAGAAGGTAGAGCTTGTTAGAAACGGTAAGGTTCGCAGAGCTAAGCTGTACTACCTCCGCGACAGAGTTGGTAAGGCTGCTAAGGTTAAGTCCAGGGTATAATTTTACCCTATCCCCCATTCATGCAATGCTCCGCTTCGGCGGGGCTAAGCGTGGATATTGAGAAAGAGTATGTGCAATGTCTGATAACGAGAATCTGGAAGATAAGTCCGGTGCTGAAACGCCGGAGGAAAGCGATAACAGGCAGGTTGACCATCGTCCGCTGGTCGAAAAGGCTGCGGAGGTCGCTTCTGACATTGAAAAGGCTGCGTACAAGCCTTTCGCGGGTGCGCTTGACTGGGTCGGAAGCCTGGTTTACGCCGTGCTTGCAATGCTGCTGCTGAATCTGTTCGTGTTCAGGTCGATAACCGTTGACGGCGAGTCGATGATGAATACATTGCAGAATAACGACAGGGTGCTTTCCACTAACCTCTTCTATACCCCCGCCAGGGGCGATATCGTTGTGCTCGAGGCTGACCGTATACCTAATCAAGCTACGAGAAATTACGGCGAGCCTATAATCAAGCGTGTTATCGCGCTTGAGGGCGACACTATCAAGTTTGATTTCGAGAACGGACAGGTGTTCCTCAAAAAAGCAGGCGAGAGTGATTTCGAACTGCTGGACGAGGATTACATTGCGGCTCCGACTGTTGCGAAGCTTGACAGGCATTCCGGCGAGGAACATATCGTTCCGGAGCACTGTGTGTTCGTCATGGGCGATAATCGTAACCGCTCGCTTGACAGCCGCAGCCTTATGCTCGGAGATGTTGACACAGATTTGATCATGGGCAGGGCATTCGTGCGCCTGTTCCCGATAAATAACTTTACATGGCTATAAATGATGTAGGAAATATCCAGTGGTTCCCGGGGCATATGACCAAGACGAAACGTCTCATCGAGGCGGATCTGAAGATGGTTGACGCGGTCGTGGAGATCACGGACGCAAGGATCCCGGAAAGCAGCAGAAATCCTATACTGGATGATCTGGTAAAGGATAAGCCTCGCATTATTCTGATGAACAAATGCGACTACGCCGACGAAAACGCTACGCGGCTCTGGAAGCAGTACTACGAGAAGCGCGGCATCCGCGTGCTCACCTGTGACTGCCGCAGCGGAAAGGGCTTGAACCGTTTCCTTCCGGAGGTCAAGACGCTTTTGGCTGATCTCATCGAGCGCCGCAAGAAGCGCGGAATGATCGGCAAGGCGCTCAGACTGATGGTGGTAGGTATCCCGAACGTTGGAAAAAGCTCGTTCATCAACAGAATGGCAAAAACCAAAAAAACAAAGGTCGGCGATAAACCGGGTGTGACCCGCGGAAAGCAGTGGGTGTCCATTGATAAGGATGTCGAGCTGCTTGATATGCCGGGTATACTCTGGCCGAAGTTCGATGACCAGACTGCGGCGCAGCGGCTTGCTTTCACCGGAGCGATAAAAGACGATGTTATGGATACCGAGGCGCTTGCAAGGGCTCTTGGAGACGCTCTCAAGGAAAAGTACCCTGAGCTGCTGAACGCTCGTTATAAGCTGTCCGGCGACCCGGATATCCTGACGGATATCGCTAAGGCGCGCGGAATGCTCGTATCTGGAGGTGTTCCGGATACTGAACGTGCTGCGGCGACATTCCTGGATGAATACAGAGGTGGACGAATTGGCAGGATCACCCTCGAACTTCCGGCAAAGTGAGCCGGAACAGCTTACTTTGCTTGGCGTGGAAAACGAGCCTGATCTGTTCGGCTTTGACAGCGGGATCAGGTCAGAGTACGGCGCTGTGTGCGGCATCGACGAGGCTGGAAGGGGTCCGCTTGCTGGTGCTGTTTTTGCGGCGGCGGTCATATTTGACGAGGGCGTTGTTATCGACGGTATAAACGACAGCAAAAAACTGACCGAAAAGAAGCGTGAGGCGCTGTTTGACGAGATAATCTCCAAAGCGCGTGCTTACTGTATTGCGAGCGCGTCAGTTGAGGAGATAGAACGGCTGAACATACTCCAGGCGGATTTCCTGGCGATGGAGAGGGCTTATAAAGGGCTCGGGGTCCCAGCCGGGATAGTTCTTGTTGATGGTAATCAGCTCCCGTCGCTTGACGTCACGATGCGCTATGTTATAAAAGGCGACGCGAAGTCGGCAAGCATTGCGGCGGCGTCGATACTAGCCAAAGTCTCCAGGGACAGATATATGAAGCAGATGGCGGAGAAATATCCGCAATATGGCTTTGAAAAGCACAAGGGTTATGGTACCAAGGCGCATTACGCTGCGGTTGACGAGTTCGGCTTGTGCGAAATACACAGGAAGTCTTTTTTTAAAAAGTACTTCGAAAAGCGTGAGACTCATGGATAAGCGCGAAAATCAGGCAAAGGGCAAGCTGGGCGAGGACGCTGTTTGCGCCTTGCTTCAGCAGCGCGGTCATGAGATACTTGCGCGTAATTTCCACAAACGATGCGGGGAGGTCGATGTGATCTCGAAATGCGGTGGGTTTGTGGTTTTTACAGAGGTCAAGGCACGGAAACGCGGCAGCATGATATCCGGACTTGAAGCGGTTGATCGCCGAAAGCAGGTCAAGATCATCCTGACAGCGGATCAGTGGCTTACTGATAACGATACCGGGCTACAGCCGAGGTACGACATCGCCGAGGTAACGCTTGCAGGGGAGCCTCCAAGAGTGGTGGATATCCGCATATTCGAGGACGCTTTCACCGCCGACGGCGTTTACACGGTCAATTAGCAGAAAATCAGTCTATGAAAGGACGATAACAATGAATTACAGAAGCACCAGAAACTCTGCCCTGAATGTGACCAGCGCTCATGCTATCACCAAGGGTCTCTCTGACGAGGGAGGTCTGTATGTTCCTGAGAGCATTCCTCAGCTCAGCAAGGATGAGATACTTGCTATGTGCGACATGAGCTATGCTGACAGGGCTTTCGAGGTTTTCAGCCGACTGCTGACAGACTTCACAGCTGACGAGATACGTCACTGCGTTGACTCTGCTTACAACGACAAGAACTTTGATTCCAACAACATTGCAGAGCTCGCTAAGCTCATCCCCGGCACATATGTGCTTGAGCTTTGGCACGGTCCTACCTGCGCGTTCAAGGATATGGCACTCCAGATTCTGCCTTACCTGCTGACTACTTCTGCAAAGAAGACTGTTGACGGCAAGCAGATCGCTATCCTTGTTGCCACCTCTGGCGATACCGGCAAGGCCGCTCTCGAGGGATTCAAGGATGTTGACGGTACAAGCATTTCCGTTTTCTATCCCGAGGATGGCGTCAGCAAGATGCAGAAGCGTCAGATGACCACCCAGGAGGGTAAGAATGTCAACGTTTGCGCTGTAAAGGGCAACTTCGACGACTGCCAGAACGGCGTAAAGGCTATTTTCACTGACAAGGCTATCGCCGACAGACTTGCGAAGAACAACATCCTGCTGTCAAGCGCTAACTCCATCAACTGGGGCAGACTTGCACCGCAGATAGTTTATTATGTTTCTACTTATGCTGAGCTGCTCAAAAATAAGGAGATCGAATACGGCGAGAAGATCAACGTAGTCGTTCCTACCGGCAACTTTGGCAATATCCTTGCGGCTTACTATGCAAAGCTGATGGGAATTCCGGTAAACAAGCTCATCTGCGCTTCCAACAGCAACAATGTACTGACTGATTTCATCAACACAGGTGTTTACGACAGAAACAGAAAGTTCTTCACAACTGTTTCCCCGTCTATGGATATTCTGATATCCTCTAACCTGGAGCGTCTGCTGTATCACCTCTCCGGCAACAACGACGCCGTTATCAACGACTGGTTCGGCAAGCTCAAGACCGACGGCAAGTATGAGATATCCGCTGATGTCAAGGAGAAGGTGAGCGAACTGTTCTGGGCTGGCTGCTGCAACGATGATGAGACTAAGGCAGAGATCAAGTCTACGTTTGAAAATTACAACTACCTGCTCGACACTCATACAGCTGTCGCTGTCAAGGTTTACGAAGATTACAAGAAGGCTACCGGCGACAATACCAAGACCGTTATCGCTTCCACCGCTAATCCGTATAAGTTCAGCGGCGCTGTTTACGAGGCTGTTGGCGGTACTCCCGTCGAGGACGAGTGGCAGAATATCGCAGAACTCGAATCCAAGACCGGTACAAAGATGCCCGCTCCGCTTGCTGCTACAAAGAACAAGGAGATCCGCTTCACGGGTTCTGTTGAAAAGCAGGAGATGCCCGAGGTGGTTTGCAGCTTCCTGAAGTCCTGATTGTCCTGATCGGAGGCTGACATTGCTTTATACAATAGGCGACCTTCATTTATCTCTCGGCACAGACAAGCCTATGGATATTTTCCCGGGATGGGGAAACCACGTTGAAAAGATCGAAGCGAACTGGAACAGCAAGATCACTGACGATGATACAGTGGTACTGCTGGGCGACCATTCCTGGGCGCTGAAACTGGAGGAGAGCTACAAGGATCTCGAGTTCATCCACTCGAAACTGCGTGGTCAGAAAATTTTCGTCAAGGGCAACCATGATTTGTGGTGGTCAACGATGAATAAGATCACCAAGTTCGTTGATGACAATGGATTCAATTCTATACGATTTCTCTTCAATAATGCTTACCTGGTCGAGGGAATGTCGATTTGCGGCACCAGAGGATGGATAAGCGAGAACGGCGAGAAGCCGGATATGAAGGTGCTGCTTCGCGAGGCAGGTCGTCTTGAGGCGTCCCTGAAGGAGGGCGTCAGGCTCGGCGGCGAGCTTGTGGCTTTTATACATTATCCGCCGATCTACCGCTCGGAGGAAAACGTTTATCTGACCGATGTGCTCCAGCGCTACGGCGTGAAGCGGTGTTACTATGCGCATCTTCACGGTCCGAGCATAAAGGGTTCTATAAACGGCGTCAGAAATGGAATAGATTACCGTCTGGTTTCCGCCGACGGTGTGGGTTTCGACCCAGTCTTAATTGACCGCAAATAATGCGGAACTGAAAATACGTCCACTTGGACAAGGAAGGAATATAACAACATGGAAATCATTTCCCAGAACAACACAGCGACTAATACTACAGCTATCGAGTTCTCTTTCTCCGCAGAGGAGTTTGAGAATGCTATCTCCGCAGCTTACAACAAGAGAAAGAAGAGCATCACCGTTCCCGGTTTCCGTAAGGGCAAGGCTCCCCGCAAGGTCATCGAGGCACAGTACGGCGAGAGTGTTTTCTTTGAGGACGCTGTAAACAGCCTTTACAATCAGAATATCGCTGCTGTCGTTGAAAAGACCGGTCTTGACGTTGTTGACGTTGAGAACACCGAGGTCGTTGACGTAAACAAGGAGACTGGCGTTAAGTTCAAGGCTGACATCATCACAAAGCCTGTCGTAGAAATTTCCGATTATAAGGGATTAGAAGTTAAGAAAACGACCAAGACTGTAGATGACGCCGCAGTTGACGCTGAGATCGAAAAGGTTCGCAACAGAAACGCTAGAAGCATCTCCGTTGAGGACAGAGCTGCTCAGATCGGCGATACCGCTGTTATCGACTTCGAGGGCTTCCTTGATGGCGTAGCTTTCGAGGGCGGAAAGGGCGAGAAGTTCCCGCTGGAGCTCGGTTCCGGTTCCTTTATCCCCGGTTTCGAGGAGCAGGTTGCTGGCAAGAACATTGGCGAGGATTTCGACGTTAACGTTACATTCCCTGAGCACTATCAGGCTGAGAATCTCGCAGGCAAGCCCGCTGTATTCAAGTGCAAGCTGCACGAGATCAAGGGCAAGGAGCTTCCGAATGTTGACGATGAGTTCGTTAAGGACGTAAGCGAGTTCGATACCCTCGACGAGTACAAGGCTGACATCAAGACCAAGCTCGAGAAGTCCGCTGCTGACGAGGCTGCTACCAACCTCGACAACGCTCTCGTTGACGCTGTTATCGGCAAGATGAAGGCTGAGGTTCCGCAGGTTATGTATCAGCGCCGTATCGACGACATCGCTCGCGAGTGGAGTGCTAGAAACCGCATCAGCATTGAGGATTACCTCAAGTACACTGGCGTTACCATGGATCAGTTCAGAGCTAACTTCACTGAGGTAGCTAAGCGTCAGGTTGACCTGCGCCTTGCACTTGAGAAGATCGCAGAGCTCGAGAACATCACCGTTTCCGACGAGGATGTTGAGAAGGAATACGCTGATATGGCTGAGCAGTACAAGATGGACGCTGACAAGATCAAGGCTGCCGTTCCTGCTGACGCTATCAAGAACGACCTCAAGATCGAGAAGGCTCTCGACCTCGTTCGCGATTCCGCTAAGATCGAGGAAGTAACTGAGTAATCACGGCAATACGATGGCTGTCTGGGCGGCTTCGCACAGACAGCTTGCGTATCTTTATGGAAATGGCATATTGCAGCCGCGTAAGCGGGGAAAGGAGCTTTATGGCTTATATTCCTTATGTAGTAGAGCAGAGCAACCACGGAGAGCGTTCCTACGATATCTTCTCCAGGCTTCTCAATGACCGTATCATTCTTCTGCATGATCAGGTCAATTCCGCGACAGCAAGCGTTGTAGTCGCACAGCTCCTCTATCTTGAGGGGCAGGATCCGGATAAGGATATCTATCTGTATATCAACAGCCCCGGAGGTTCTGTTTCCGACGGAATGGCGATATACGACACCATGCAGTACATCAAGTGCGATGTTTCCACTATTTGCACTGGCATGGCTGCTTCGATGGGCGCTTTCCTGCTTTCTTCTGGTGCAAAGGGCAAGCGTATTGCGCTCCCCAACAGTGAAATTATGATCCACCAGCCGCTCATTTCCGGCAGCGGTCTTTCCGGTCAGGTTACTGACATCATGATCCACTCTAACTACCTCCAGAGGACAAAGGAACGTCTGAACCGCATTCTCAGTGACAATACCGGCAAGGATTATGATACCATCTGCCGCGACACCGAGCGTGATAATTTCATGTCCGCTGACGAGGCTCTGGAATACGGTCTCATCGACAAGGTCTACAGAAACAGAGCGGATATCAAGTAATTGAACACAGAATGCCCCGGAGGGCTGGCGCTTTCCGGGTGCTTCGCTATTTGAGAGGAATACAGATATTATGATGGTTTGCTCCTTTTGCGGAAAGAGCGAGGATAAGGTTCGCAGGATACTTTACGGTGGTCTTGGCGAAAAATCCGTTATCTGCAACGAGTGCGTGCTCGCTTCCTACAACATGCTTGTGGAAAGCGGCGACATCAAGCCCGGACGCGTTCCGTCGGCTGTGTCCGACAGCAAGTCCGACTTCATCTCCAGCGGCAGCGAGCTTATGAAGCCCGAGGAGATCAAGGCTTATCTCGATCAGTACATCATCGGACAGGATGAGGCAAAGAAGATTCTCAGCGTGTCCGTTTACAACCACTACAAGAGAACTTTCCTCAATGATGAGGAAGCCGACGACGAGGTGGAGCTCCAGAAGTCAAATGTGCTTCTGCTTGGTCCTACCGGCGTTGGTAAGACTATGCTGGCTCAGTCGCTGGCGAAGCTGCTGAACGTTCCGTTTGCAATTGCGGACGCTACGACGCTGACCCAGGCGGGCTACGTCGGCGAGGACGTTGAAAACGTTCTGCTCCGTCTTATCCAGGCGGCTGACTACGACATAGAGGCTGCCGAGCGCGGCATAATCTATATCGACGAGATTGACAAGATCTCCAGACGCAGCGAGAACACCTCCATCACCCGCGATGTAAGCGGCGAGGGCGTTCAGCAGGCGCTGCTGAAGATCGTCGAGGGTACGATTTCGAACGTACCTCCACAGGGCGGAAGAAAGCACCCTCACCAGGAGTTCATTCAGATCAACACCAAGAACATACTGTTCATTTGCGGCGGTGCGTTCGAGGGCCTTGAGAAGATGATAGCTTCCAGAGTTTCCAGCTCTGCGATGGGCTTCGGCGCGGAGGTAGCCTCCAAGAAGGAAAAGGAGAGCTACAAGATACTCCACCAGGTGAGCCAGGAGGATCTCGTGAAGTTCGGTATCATCCCTGAGCTTATCGGTCGTCTGCCGGTCGTTACCGTGCTTGACGCGCTTGACGAGGACGCACTGGTGCGTATCCTCGACGAGCCGAAGAACGCGCTCATCAAGCAGTACAAGTACCTGTTCAACGCCGACAACATCGACCTTGAGTTCGACCAGGACGCTCTGCGCGCCATCGCGAAGAAGTCCATCGAGCGCAACACGGGTGCGAGAGGACTGCGCTCGATCGTTGAAGCTACTCTGCGCGATATTATGTTCACCGCGCCGAGCGACGAAACGATAAGCAAGATAACGATAACCGCCGACTGCGTTAACGGCACAGGCGAGCCCGTTATCGAACACGACAGAAAAAAGCCTGCAAAGAAAGCGGCAAAGAACTGACGAACAAACGGCAGGCATTATGTCTGCCGTTTTTTGTATCCAGGAGGAAACATGTCGGAAAAATCGGTTTTTGAGCGAATTTATGACGTTGTGCGGAGGATTCCCTGCGGTAAGGTCGCGACCTACGGTCAGATTGCCATGCTCGCCGGGAATCCGCGCTGGGCGAGGGCGGTCGGCTACGCGCTGCACGCGAATCCGGAGCCGGGGGTGATTCCCTGTCATCGCGTGCTGAACAGGTTAGGGAAAACCGCTCCGGCGTTCGCTTTCGGCGGCGCCGACAGGCAGGCGGAGCTTCTCAGGGCGGAGGGCGTCGTGGTTTCGGAGGATGGGTTCGTTGATCTGGTTAGGTTCCTTTGGGATGGTTTGTGAGGTATTATGAAAAAATTCTATTGTGAAAAGTGCGGCTGTCAGCTTAAAAAGTCGGCGGCGTGCGGGAAGTGCGGCAACATTAATTACCAGCTTTCCGGCGAGTTGAAGAAGCAGAATTCGGTCAGGCTCTGGGCGAAAGTCGGCGTGCTTGCGGCAGGCGCTGTTGTTATTGCGGCTGCGGTGGTGTTTCCGGCAATGCTCGGGCAGGTGGGTTCAAAGCGGGACATAGAAGCCGCTCAGGCTTACGTTGACGCGAATTACCCCGGCGCGGTGCTGTCGGAGGAGCTGTATTCTCCGGATTTTCTCAGCGTGACCGGAGACAACGGCGCTGTTTTTTCGCTGGACGGCGTGGAGTTCACCGTGATGGCTTCCGGCGGGGAGGTCGTTTCTGACGGCCACGATATCGCCTGCGCGATATCCGAAGCAAGGAAGAATCTGGTTGAGCCGTTTTTCGCGGATTCCCCGGCGAAAATCGAGATGAAGCATAGCTGCCTGCACCTCGAGCCGGGATACATACACGATGTGCGGCTACCGGTGGAGCAGGTCCGCTGTGTGCTGACTTTCCCGGCGGAGAAAGACGAGCAGGAGCCGTGGAAGGTCTACCCTATGTACGATTTTTACAGGGCGTGGGCTGATTCCAGGCTGGAATATTACCGCGTGGATATTCATTTCATGGATATCAGCGATAATAAGGATTACTGGTGGGCGCAGTTTTCCGACCATTATTCGGTGGGAAGCGCAGACGAATTGTCAGAACGATTTGAGTATATGGGAGGTCAATCATGGTAAAGGAAGTATTCAGGCTGATTTCAAGCGCCGCTATTCTTGCGGCGGTCATTATCGGCGTTAAGGCGGCAGACAAGTTTGTAAAGCAGCTCAAGGGTAAAAGTGACGAGGATATAATAGATATCTGAGCAAACTGATTCTTTACAAATAAGTACAGATATGCTATAATCAAAGAAATCACAGGTGTTATTTCCGGAGGTGCCTATGGCAGTATCTGATCCACATGTTATCGCTGATTTTCTGAACAGCCTTGAAAAAAAACTGGATATCCTGCGGGATAACTATGCAGAAAACGGCGGATTCGAGAAACTCGCCGCGGATTCTGCGGAGGAGATGAACGGCGGGAAGTACGCGGCGTTCATTTCCGTCTGCGATATCAACAGCCGTGCCGTGGTGCTGCGCGGGGCGGGGGATTCCCCGGAAGCCGCATGGGACAAAGCCTGCCGGAATGCGCGTCAGTATGTTCGGAAAAACGGGCTGAATCCCGCCTGGGTGAAATCGGACGTCACTGTCAGGAGTGAAAGAGTCCCGTTTACGACGCTGGAGGAGCTTATCACCAGGAGCCGCAACGAGTTCTTCCGCAGGGGTATTTCCTTTGACGAGGACATGGAAACTGCGCTCATCGAGGGCGAGATAAACGGCTCCCGGGTGATAACCTACAAGGAGCACAAAATCGAGCTGGTGCGGGTCAACAGGCGGCTTTCGGAATGCGGACTGAAAACCCTCACTGAATTTCCGGAGGAAGTGCGGCTGTTCGACTGCCGCAGCTTTTTCATTGAGGGGGATACCGCTTATACGCTATACGAAAGCGGCAACAACTGCGGCAGGCGCGTCAACGGGACATTCGACGACAAAACCGCGCTGGAGGTCATCAAAACGGCGGCGCAGTACCTTGAGATGATGGTCGGGCTGGACGGAAAATTCGAGTACGGTTACTACCCGATTTTCCATAAGGAGATACCCGGGTACAATATTCTGCGGCATTCCTCGTCGATATGGAGCCTTATCTGTTCCTACCGGCTGACAAAGGATAAATTCACGCTCGGGCAGATACAGAAAGCGATAGGCTACATGGTGGCGAATACTTTCAAGAAGTATCCCGACCGCCCCGGAGTTATCAACACGGTCTACCTTGCGGAGAAATCCAAGGAGGAAGTCAAGATAGGCGGCAACGCTATCGCTGTAATAATGCTGACGGAGTACATGGACGCGGTCGGCTCGGATAAGTACCGCACGCTCTGCGAGGAACTCGGCAACGGTATCCTGGAGCTGTTCGACAAGCGGGACGGCAGCTTTTTCCACGTGCTGAATTTCCCGACGCTTTCGCCTAAGGATAAGTTCCGCACCGTGTACTACGACGGCGAGGTGACTTTCGCGCTGGCGCGGCTTTACGGGCTGACCCGGGACAGAAAGTGGCTTGACGCTGCGGCGCTTTCCGCCGACAGGTTCATCCGCGAGGGTTACGAGAAGTACCGCGACCACTGGGTGGCTTACGCGATGAACGAGCTTACGAAGTACATCCCGGAGGATAAGTACCTTAGTTTCGGGCTGAAAAATGCGGACGTAAATCTTGACCGCATTTACAAGCAGGATACCACTTACCATACTTATCTTGAACTGCTGTGTACCACGTTCGAGCTGTATTCCCGCATCGTAGAACAGGGGTTGGAGTGCAGCTATCTTCCGCAGTTCAGGGCGCAGAAATTTGTAGAAACTATTTACCACCGTGCGGATTACATGCTAAACGGCTACGGCTATCCGGAGTTCGTCATGTATCTCAAATTTCCCGCGAGCGACCGGGGAGGTTTCTTCGTGCGGCACGATGGCTTCAGAATGAGAATTGACGATATTCAGCATTTCTGCGGGGCGTATTATTCGTTTTACCGCAATTATGACAGGCTGGAAAAGCTCAGAAAATCTTTTGGCATTACAGATAAGGCAGAACACGAGGGTTGACAGATGGCACAGGTTTTAAAGGCACCGCAGAATTTCAAGGTTGTCGGCAAGGATAAGTGCGCCCAGCTCACATGGGACGAGGTAAAGGGCGCGGACGGTTACAGAATGTATTTCTACGATGGAAGCGACCTGGACAGAGTGTTAAAGACGCGATACGCCCAGGGCTGCTCGAGGGTCATCCTCGGCTTCACAAATGGTAAGGAGTACTTCGCGGAGGTCTGTGCCTATTCTGTAAAGGACGGCAGGGAGATATTCGGAGAGCGTTCACAGAAGGTACGGTTCCTGCCTATTTCGCTCAAGCTTACCGCACAGAAAGTGGTCTGCCTTGACCTGGGCGAGACTGCGCAGCTTTTCTGGGAGGAGGCTAACCGCGTTCCGCAGGCTACGTTTTCCTCGGACGCGCCGGAGATAGTTCCGGTGGACTCCCTCGGGCAGATAACAGGAAAGGCAAACGGCACCGCCAATATCACGATAACCTCTGAAAACCGTCAGACGTTTGTCACCCGCGTTGAGGTCGGGCGCAGCCTTTCCGTGCACCGCGAAAAGGCGGTCATGATGTTCACCGGGGACATCATGTGCGCTGTAAAGCACCAGCGCATTGCCGCCGGACATCAGCATGATTATTTTGACTCGTTCAGGCGTGTGAGGGGTATCATTTCGGAGGCGGATTTTTCCGCTGGCGTTCTGGAGACTACCAGCATCGACCGCGCTCCGTTCGAGTTTGAACAGCTGCGGCTGATCACCGGAGCGCCTAACTGCAATTCGCCGTCTACGTTCATTTCCGCAGTTGCCGCCGCAGGCTTCAGCGGGGTCGTCACCGCGAACAACCACAATTCTGACTGCGGCGTGGAGGGGCTCAAAGCCGTTGACGCTGAGGTGAACCGCTGCGGTATGCTCAATATCGGCAGCATGGGCAACGTTCCGGTTATGGTCAACGTTAAGGGTATCAAGGTGGCGCTCATCGCTACTACGATGATAACCAACAATACCGGTTGGGATCTTTCAAAGAGCGGATTTGTGAACCCCACCGGGGTCTACAGCCGCGAGTATTTCACCGAGCTCGTAAACAGCGCGCGGAGCATGGGTGCGGAATACATCGTCGTTTTCCAGCACTGGGGCAGCATGAATTCCCCACGGGTCAGGAAAGACCAGGTCGAGGAGGCGCAGTTCATGGCGGACGCCGGGGCTGACCTCATCGTGGGCTCGCATCCGCACATGGTGCAGCGTTTCAGCTACATTGGCGCGGCTGACGGCAGGGTAGTGCCCTGCGCGTATTCCCTCGGGAACTTCCTCACAACTATGTCGGAGCTCAGCGGAAACCGCGACAGCGCGATACTCCGCGTGGAACTTATCCGGACGGCTGACGGCATTTCCGCCAGGTGCTCCTGCATTCCGTGCATGACGGAGGACAGGGACTGGGGCGCTGAGATAGTCCCGGTCAACCCGCCGCACAGCGCCGAAAGCAAGGCGTCTTTCCAGCGCACGAAAGAGGTGCTCGGAAAGAAGATAAATTGTTACGCTTACCGCCCGAAGGTGTTCCTCAGCGGCTCACCTATGCTCGGCAGGATATTCACGCAGGGTACGGATTTCCGGCTGGATAAGTCAGGACTGCGGCTGTCGCAGATATCCCTCGGCTGCAAGCTGACGGCTCCGGAGGGTACTGTTCCGGACAGCGCTGACGAGCGGCTGCGGCTCGACATGAATAAGAATATTGCGGATACGATAAAGGCTTCCGCGCCGGATCATGTCGCGGTGGATTTCTTTGCGGCCGCCTCTATTGCAGTGTGGAAAACGAACTCGGCTCCCGGGGAGGATTTCTGCTGCTTTACGGACAACAAGGCGTTCCGGCAGCTTGCGTATTTCACCGTGAACCGCGAGAAGTTCACGAAGGTGAACCCGCCGTTCGGCGAGAACATTTGGAAGCCGCTCGTCAAGCGCTACGCGGAGCAGCTGCTTTCCGCCGTTCCCAGGGACAGGATAATACTGTTCCGGCACAGGCTGACCAACCGCTCCGCAGAGCATTCGGAGCTTCGCAACTCCACTCTGCGCAGCAACATCAACCGCACCATGCGGGCGATGGAGGACTATTTCATCAGTATCGTTTCGCCGCTCGTTGTTGACCTTTCCGGAGGATACTTCATGTCCGGCGGCGAGGGCAGGGATTTCGAGCGGGACTACTACCTCGACTGCTACCGGGCTGCAAGGCAGCTCTGCGCAGGCGACGGCAGGACGGGAGTCTGCGTGCCGGATGAGCAGATATGGTTCGAGCGCGTGATGAAGTACTACCGGAATATGACTGCGCGGTCCTACCAGAGCTGGCTGCTGGATATGAACTGCGCCGCCGACCTGCTCATAGCGTACACATCCGTGGAATTTGCCGCGAGGAACGGCAGCCGCATAATGCAGCTGAAGCGCGCCGGAAACAGCGAGCTATCCTCCGTGCGGGAGTTCTTCGCGAGCGACCCCGGAGCCGATGAAGTGGTAAGGGCTGCGGAGATAATCAACGCGCTGCTTAACGGGCACCTCGACAGGTCCTACGAATTTTTCGAGCCTGCGTTCCGCGGAAAATACAATATCCTCAAGAAGATGGTAAGGCTGCTGTCTGCGGATATTGGCGCTTCGGTTGACGAGAAGAGCGCGGAGCTTGCGTTCCTGCTGCGAGGAAAGCCGCAGATAAAGCGCTACGCCGCGTCCCTCAACCGCATGACCCTGGACATCTGGGGGAGCTGCGTTTCGAGGGAATCTGCGAACCGCTGCAAGGACGCGCACATCGGGACATATATCTTCAAGCAGGCTCCGATACTTGCGTTCGAGCCGCCGATAAAGGCGGAGTTCCCCGAGGGCGCGGAGGCGTTCTGCGGGAACAAGTGGCGCAGGCGTACGCTGCGGGATTCGTTCCTGCGCAGCGGCGACGCGGATATAAAGGGCAGCGAATCCCGCTGGATACTGCTGGATATGTACGACCTGATATGCCGCATGGCGGACTACAACGGCGGGCTGTTCGAGATAGACGACTTCATCTGCCGCATGGATTTCTACAAGAGCATTCAGAAAGACTGCAAAGAATGCTACCTTTTTGAAAAGCGCGACATGAAATACTGCTTCGACAATATGACCCGCTTTGCGAAGATGATACTGGAAAAGTACGGCGAGAACATTATCCTCCTCAAGACCGAGCCCAAGGACAGGTATATCGACCTTGATAACCGGCTGAAAATGCTCGAGGACGACGGAATGTTCGAGATAAAGAAAAAGTTCATCTCCCTTTGCGAGGAACGCTTCGCGAGCGTCACGGGGTGCTATGTCATCGACATTTCAAAGCACTTCTACGCTTCGGACAGCTTCCCGCTGGGCGGCGCTCACATCGTGCATTACGAGGATGAGTTCTACCGACAGGCGGGGGAGTATATCAATGAGATAATCAGCGGCAGCAGCCGGCACGTGTTCAGCACGGTTGATGATAATTATCTGCTGCTGCGGAATTTACGGCTGAACAGATGATTTTTTACCGCTGAGAGGGGAGGTGAGGTCTGTGGATAAAAAGCTAAGATTTACTGCCATACTGCTCGCACTGGCTATATTGAGCGGCTGCGAGGCTGACAAGCCGGTACGTTCGGAGCCGCAGACCTCCGCTTCCTCAGAAAGCGTTTCGGCGGCGGTGCAGGATCCAGAGCCGATTCCTGACGAGGATGTCCGCGATACATACGAGCAGGTTTCCGCCGAGAACATCTCCGCAGAGGGAACGTCTGAACAGGAAACTGTGCCGGAAAGCGCAGATTCCTCCGAAGTCCCCGGCTCTGTCGAGCAGGTTGAAACTACTTCCGCTGAAATTGTTACAGTGCCGGAGGTCACGACTTCGCAGGCAGCTCCGCCTGCGACTACTGTCACAACGACTACGGCCGCAACGGAGCCGCCCGCTCCGGTCAGGGTGGTCATTCCGGAGGTCAGGGTGCCGCTTTCGCCGGGGAAGGACACCGCATCCAACGACAAGGCGCTGGTGGATTACAGCAACAGCTCCGAGGGGTACATCTCCGTCTGCTGGGGCGAGACCGGAAAGCGGGTAAAGCTGCGCATGATCTGCGGCGACAAGACCTACGATCACGATGTTGCGGGCGGGGGAGTCACCGAGTATTTCCCCGTGAGCTGCGGCAGCGGCACTTACAAGGTGCAGATATACGAGCAGACCGAGGGCGACAAGTACGCTAAATCGCTGGAGACTGAATTTTCAGTCAGCCTGCGGAGCGAGACTTCTCCGTTCCTCTATCCCAATAAGTACGTTTACTTTGCGCAGGATTCCGATTCCGTCAGAAAGGCTGCGGAGCTGTGCGCCGGGAAGGACGACGAGATTGAGAAGCTCGCCGCGATATTCGGCTGGATAACAGACAACGTGACCTACGACACGCAGCTCGCCGCGACGGTGAAGAGCGGCTACGTTCCCGACCCGGACAGCGTTTTGAAGAAGAAGTCCGGAATATGCTACGATTACGCCTCGCTGGTGGCGGCAATGACGCGCTCCCAGGGAATACCGACCCGGTTGGTCGTAGGTTATGCCGCAGACAATATCTACCATGCCTGGAACGAGGTCTGGACAGACGAAACTGGCTGGATAACGCCGGAGCTGCTGCTCTCCAAAAAAGGCTACAACATCGTTGACGCGACTTTTTACGCGGGTTCTTCAAACAAGGAGAAGATCGCCGCTTACATACAGAACAGCGGGAATTACGCCGCTCTGTACTACTATTAAGACCGGAGGAAATTTCAATGAGAGCGAAAAGACTTACATATTCCCAGGTGGAATTTCTGTGCGAGCAGCTTGCTATGATACTTGGCTCGGGAATGAGCGTTTCCGAGGGTCTGGGACTGCTCTGCGCGGATTCTGACGACAAAACGCTCGTCAGCGCCTGCGATGAGATATCCGCAGAGGTCGATAAGGGAGAGCCGCTCTCTAAAGCGATGCGCGGCTGCGGCAGGTTCCCGGAATACGCGGCGGATATGGTGGAGCTGGGCGAGATGAGCGGCAAGCTTGAGGATGTGCTCAAGGGGCTCGCCGAGTACTACGACGAGCGCGACGAGATACGCAGGATGCTGCGCTCCGCAGTGCTCCACCCGATGGTGCTGCTGCTTATGATGACTGTCGTTATAATCGTGCTGGTCGTTATGGTCATCCCGATGTTCGGGGATATATTCTCGCAGTTTGACAGCTCGGTCAGCGCTACGGTGCAGCATACCGTCGATATGGCGTATCAGGCGGGGCTTGTCATTATGATAGTGCTGCTTGCGATAATCGCGGTGTCGGCGGTCACTGCGGTGCTCTCCGCAGTCAAGAAGTCCGGCGGAGGGCTGCGCAGGCTGTTCAGCGTGCTGCCGTTCACGCGCGGCATTTCTGAAAAGCTCGCGCTCGCCGACCTGACAAAGGCGATATGCGTGACCGTTTCGGCGGGAGTTTCTCCGGCGGAGATGATGCTGCATTCCGATTTGAAAAGCTTTATCACCGACCGCAGGATAAAGGCGAAATTCGAGGAATGCGAGAAGCGCGTTATCGAGGGCGAGAGCTTTCCCGACGCGATAATAGACAGCGGATTCCTGCCGCCGCTTTATGCGCGGTCGCTCAAGCTGGGGTACAACTCCGGCAGCTTTGAGGGCGTGTGGAGGCGTATCAGCAGCGCTTACAGCGAGGCGGCGTCCCGCAGTCTGATGAACATTACGGCGGTCATCGAGCCCGCGATTATAATCATTCTGGGACTGCTCATCGGCTCGATACTGCTCATGCTGATGATCCCGCTCATGAATATCATGTCAGTGCTGGGCTGACCGGATGGAGGGAAGTTCTATGAAACGTTTTGCCGGAATCCGGGCGGCGCTGCCGTGGATACTGGGAGTCGTACTTTTCGCCGGGATGATAGCCTGGCTGGTCGCGGCGCTTTCTAACGCTTCCAGCGCCACAGAGGAAGAACGTCTGGCACAGGTCAGGCAGTCGGTCGAGAACGGCGTGACGCTCTGCTACGCCGTCGAGGGGGCTTATCCGGAGAGTCTGGAGTACCTTACGGAGAGCTACGGCGTTGTGTTCGACCAGGATAAGTACCTTGTGCATTACGAGTGTTTCGCGGCGAATGTCCGCCCCACTGTCACAGTCATCCGGAGGGAGAATTGATATGAAGGACCACAGGGCAAGGAGCATGGGCGATACCGCTTCCGCAGTCGGGAGCATGCTGCTGTTCGTGCTGTTTGCAGTTTGCATGCTGATGGGCGTGGCGGTCGCCGCCGACACCTACAGCAGGATAAAGACCGGATATCAGCAGTCGTTCGGTACTGCGGCTTCTATAAAGTACATATCCAACAAATTCAGGGCTGCGGAGAATGTCACTCTGCTGGACGGAGGTACTGCCGCTGCGGTCGAGAGTGGCGGCACAGTCAGCGTTATATACTGCGGCGACGGCGGGCTTTACGAGAAGAACACCGTCCCCGGAGGGGAACTCACCGCAGACGGCGGCGAGCTTATCTCCGTCGCGGATTCGCTCGACATCAGCGAGCATGACGGATTGTATGAGATCACGGTCTGGAGCGGCGCGAGCAGCTCTGTTATTCTAGTTCGGAAAGGGTGATCAGACTGAAAATCAACAGAAGATCGAATGTCCTGCTGTATGCGGAGATGATAATCGCGCTGCTGTTTTTCGTCATCTCCTTTGCGGTAATAATTCGCGTGTTCGCCAGCGCGGATAACGTGGAGCGGAAAAGCCGCCAGCGGCAGAGCGCGGCGCTGTGCGCGCAGTCCATTGCGGAGGCGTATTCCGTCAGCGGGGACGTGCAGCGCGCCGTCAGCCTGGCTCTGGGCGCGGACCTGCGGGATTTCAGCGGCAGCGCCGATATTGGGCTGGACAGCGGATTCTATCCGGCGGATTCCTCCGAGATAATCCTCCGGCTGACCGAGGAAAAGCAGCAGACGGCGGCGGGCGAGTATTCAGAACTGACGATCGAATTTTACGATAACTACAACGAAACTGAGGTCAAGGACGAGCCGGTATATTCGCTGAAATGCGGCGCGTATGTTTCCGTGGGAGGTGCTGTGATTGGCTGATACGGAGAAAAAGGGCAGAGCAGGCGGTACAGTCGGCGTGGGGTACATTTCGATAATGCTCATCTTCACGGTCATATGCCTGACGATATTCGCGGTGCTGAGTTTTCAGGCGGTCTACTCCAGCGACAAGATGAGCAGCCGCGGCGAGGGTTTCACGCAGCAGTTCTACACCGCCGACATGGAGGCGAAGAAAACGCTGGCGCAGCTTGACGGGATTGCCGCGGAAGCGCTGGACGGGTTCTCGTTCGAGGACGCGTTCGACGACGCGGTTTCGGAGATCGACGGAGCGTCTGCGACGCGGGTGCCGGAGGGCGTCCGGGTGGATTATTCCAAGCCGATAAACGACCGGCAGACCCTGGCGGTGAGCGTGGTGTTTTTCAGTGACCCCGGCGATGAGCGTTACGATATCATTAAATGGAGCGCAGTCGAGGCAGAAGTGGACGGCGACAGTCATCCGTCTGTCTGGGACGGCGGAGACCTGGTTTAGTTAGAAATGTTGATAAGGAGCGGTTTATGGATATTCTGGATATACTGAAAACGGCGGCTGAAAATCAGGCTGCGGATATTTTTATCGTCTGCGGCGCGGTGCTAAGCTATAAGGCGCACGGCAGAATGTATCAGATAGATGGCAACGCGCTTTCTATGGACGATACCAAGGAACTTGTGATGCAGATATACCGCCTTGCAAAGCGTGATATTTCCGAGGAGCAGCTCCCGGAGCGTGAAAAGGATTTTTCGCTGTCTGTTGCAGGCGTGGGGAGATTCCGCGTAAATATCTACAAGCAGAGGGGCTCTTACTCGGCTGTGCTCAGGTATGTCCCGTTTGAGCTGCCAGATCCGGCTAAGCTGGGTATCCCGGAGCAGGTGATGCAGCTCAGCGACTGCAAGAGCGGTATCGTGCTGATTACCGGCGTGGCGAGCAGCGGCAAGTCCACGACCCTGTCATGTATCCTCGACCGTATCAACCAAAATCGCAGCGGGCATATAATAACTATAGAGGATCCGATAGAGTTCCTCCACAAGCACAATCGCTGCATAGTCAGCCAGCGTGAGATCAATATCGACACCGACAGCTACATCGACGCGCTCCGCGCTGCGCTGCGCCAGTCGCCGGATGTTATCCTGCTCGGCGAAATGCGCGACTACGAAACCATCAGCGTTGCAATGACCGCCGCCGAGACCGGTCAGCTCGTGCTTTCGACACTGCATACCCTGGGCGCTGCAAATACTATCGACCGTATAATAGACGTATTCCCGATAAATCAGCAGCATCAGATAAGAGTACAGCTTTCCATGGTGCTTAATGCCGTAGTTTGCCAGCAGCTGCTGCCTTCCGTTGACGGTGGACTCATTCCAGCTTTCGAGATAATGACTACCAACAGCGCAGTCCGTACCCTCATCAGAGATGAAAAAACACATCAGATAGATACTATACTCCAGTCAGCAGGCGGTATGCAGACTATGGACAGCTGTATCATGCAGCTTTTCCGAGAGGGAAAGATAACCGCAAAGACAGCTGTAGACTACGCGTATAACCCGGATATAATGGCTAAACGTATCATGTAAAATAATGATATCGACATATCAACAATGAATAGTTGTGTATCTTTATGTAATCTGCTTAAAATCACCGTTTCACAGTCAAAACCGCAGATGTGCAATGCTGCGATAACGCTTGACAAAACGACAGATATTGTGTATAATATAATAAATAAAGTGGGGGGATAGTATACCCATTTATTGACAGGTAACAAACAATGTGTTTCCTATAGACCAGCTTAAGGAGGTTGATCTTAATGGACGAAAAGAAGCGCAAGCCCGGAAAGAAGTCCGCAGCGTTCCTCGCTTTTGCGGCAGCTCTGCTTGCTTCCAATGCGGTTTCCGTCATGGCGGCTGCTGAAGAAACTTCCGGCAGTGATTTCGTTCAGAATCCGGATCTCACCGATGTGAAGTACACCGGCGGTACACCGGCTTATACCCAAATCAAAGACAACGTTTTTGTCGCGACAAGGCAGGCAAAGGCGCTAAAAGAGTATTATGACGCGCTCAACGAGGTCAAGGACTTCGGGCTTTATGCAAAGACCGCGACCATAAACCATATCGAGGGAAACGCGTGCTTTGGAAGTACGGGAGAGGTCAATTCTGACTACAACCGCGTACATAGCATGCAGACAATCAAGAGCGGAAAATACATCGTTTATCTCGACAGTGTTGATAATCTTCAGAATGCCACTATCAAGATGGCAAATCTCCCTGCGGGCACAGAGTATGAGTTGGTACTCGGATTCGATTATACGCCTGTTACTGTCAATAACAATGTTGGCTTCGAGGTTGGCGGAAAGAAGTATTTTATCGAGGCTTCCGAGCACAGAAAGGCTGATTTCACACTGCGCCGCGCTGAGCCGGGTGAGTCCTGCTTTAAGATTGAAAATAATCTTAATAAAATAGGTCAAGCAGGCTGTAAACTGGTGGATTCCGTCGGCAAGGTTGAAAGTGGCGATGTCGTTTCTACTTTCAGGGACGCTTCAGAGGCTATCAGGTGCGGCAAGGTAAGCGCGGGCGAAACGATGATCCTTAACGTTGACGCCAGTGAATTTGACCGCAACCAGAATGAACTGCCAAGGGCAGTTGCGGAACTGCTGAGCCTTGGTTCTGGTGTTGATGTCGTTATCAATGTTGATACCAGTAATTTCAGCGGCTCTAGGCTTCAGATCCGGAATATCAACAGTGATCAGTTCATTGGTTCGAATGTGGTCTGGAATTTCGGAGATTATTCCGGGGAGCTTTCCGCTCCTGCCGGTGGTATCGTGGTTGCGCCTTTTGCATCTGTTACGACTGACACTGGTAACGCTAACGGCGCGGTAATCTGCGATACATTCACACAGCAAGGTGAGATCCATCAGTCTACTCGCGGTGAATATAAGTTTGAGATCGATGAAGATAAAGATGACGATGATACACCAGTGACTCCGCCTGATGATGGTGATGATGATGTAGAGTCGGATACTGACACGGATACCGACACCGATACGGATACAGATACCGACACGGATACCGACACCGATACGGATACAGATACCGACACGGATACTGACACAGACACAGATACCGATACGGATACGGACACAGATACAGATACCGACACTGATACGGACACCGACACCGATACGGATACAGATACCGACACGGATACTGACACAGATACGGATACGGATACGGACACGGATACAGATACTGACACAGATACGGATACGGATACGGATACCGACACGGACACCGATACGGATACTGACACAGATACCGATACAGATACCGATACGGATACTGACACCGACACCGATACGGATACTGACACAGATACCGATACGGATACTGACACAGATACCGATACGGATACGGACACAGATACCGATACGGATACGGACACCGACACCGATACGGATACTGACACAGATACGGACACCGACACCGACAC
>CAKSEO010000002.1 GCA_934446565.1 uncultured Oscillospiraceae bacterium
GGATTCCGCAGGTGGATTCCCCGGAGCTCATAAATCCGGGAAATCCCGCGAATGAACGCGAGCAATACCCCTCGCAGCCCGTTCCGGAGAAATCCGCACCCTCCCGCCGGGGAGCAGTGCTCCCGGCGGAGACCACACGGGAGTACGCGCAGCAGATTCCGCAGGTGGATTCCCCGGAGCTCATAAATCCGGGAAATCCCGCGAATGAACGCGAGCAATACCCCTCGCAGTCCGTTCCGGAGAAATCCGGGACTCCTCTCCGGGGAGCAGTGCTCCCGGCAGAGACCACACGGGAGTACGCGCAGTCAGCGGAGCTGTTCAGAAATCAGGAAAACCTTTCCCGAAATGACGTGCCTGAACATGCTGACCGTTCCATGCAGAACGAGCGGACTGAACGTCCTGAAAGCTCCAAACAAGCCGGACGTCCCAGCGGAAATTACCGCGACAGACTTGACGGCAGTACGCTTGCGGCGCTGGAGCAGCTCATCGCGGAAAGCGGACCGCCAGCCGGAGCAGCCGCAGTCGGCATGCCAGCTCCTGAACCTCCGGCGGAACTCGCGTATACGTCAGCGGAGCAGAATGTAGCGCCGGGAGACGTTCTGCGGACTGTGAGCATAGTGCGGGAAAGCATGTTGCGGCGCACCGAAAACCACATGACCCGTCTGATAGAAAGAGCGGCGAAAGCCGCGCAGTCTAAGTCGCCAGCGAGCCGACCGTACAAGTTCCGGACTGCGGACAGCGCCGAAAATATGGTGATGCTGGTTCCGCCGACCGAAATGGACAGATCCCGTGCGCAGCAGTCCTACATGGGCTCATTGCCGCCGATAGAGCTGAAAGAGCCGCAGCCAGCCCAGGCGAGCCCCGCCTCCACCCGCACGGTGACGACTGACCGCACCGCAGCGGTGCGTACCATCGTTGACAGCAGGATAGACGGGCTCACCCGCGACGAAATTTCAAGGCTCGCCGATAAAGTTTACGAGCGCATCGAAACAAAACTGACCCGGGAGCGGCGCAGAATGGGGCTCTGAATGCCCCGGTGAGAGGAGTGAACTGAGTGATAGGTCCTGTAAAGGCAAAATTCAAGGTGCTGGACGGCGCAAACAAGCTGCTGAATGTCAGCGCAGTGGTCGGCGGCGCGGGGATACCCTGCATATTCAACCCCACTGATTTCACGATACAGCGCAGCGTGAGCTACGCGCAGCACCAAATTCCCGGCAGGGACAGACCCTTGCTGCAATTCGTCAGCGGCGAAGCGGAGGTCATGAGCTTCAGCCTGCTGTTCGACACCTACAGCGCCGGGGACGCGTCAAACCAGCCGCTGACCGCGCTTTCCGCAGTGGCGCCCGACCTCCTCAAACAGGACGTCAGGACTTACACCGAGCCGCTGATGAAGCTCACTACGGTCAATTCAGATACCCACGCGCCCAGCCTTGTGGAGTTCGTGTGGGGCTCGATAAGCTTCAAGGGATACATAATGTCGATATCGCAGCGGTTCACTATGTTCGCGTTTGACGGAAAGCCGGTGCGCGCGACGGTGGATATCCAGCTGATATCCGACAAAAAGGACAACAATGTCCGCAATTCTCCCGACAGGACGAAAGCGCGGACGATATCCGACGGAGACAGGCTCTGCGCCTTTGCCTACGCGGAATACGGCGACTGCGGCGAGTGGCGCAGGATAGCCAGGGCAAACGATATTGACGACCCGCGCCGGCTGGAATCCGGTACGGATATCGTCATCCCCCCGATACTGTGAATCCGCGAAAGGAGGCTGCGGCATGGACCTGAAAAATGAAGAGCTTCTGCTGCCGCAGTGCCGCGTATTCGTTGACGGAAAGCAGATAAAGGCGTCGGAGGAAATGATTGAATCCGTGACGGTGCAGCTTACAGCAGGTCAGAAGTCCAACACCTGCGAGGTGGTGATATTCTGCGACCGCGACCACAGCAAAAGCACCGTCGGGAACATCATTTCCAGAGCTTCGGCGGGGAAAAAGATACGCGTCGAGATGGGTTATAAGCTCACGAAGCCAGTTTTTATGGGGTATATCAACTCGTCCGGCGTGAGCTTCGGCGCGGACGGCGTGACGCTTTCGCTGTCCTGCCTGGACGCCCGCGGGCTGCTGATGGGTAACGTGTCCCGCGAGGGCTTCGCCAACAAGAGCGTCAGCCAGATAGTAAACGAGCTGCTGGAGCCCGTTAAGAGCTACACCGACGGAGTTACAGTATCGGTGCCGGGCGCGGCGGACAAGGAATATCCGATATTCAGTCACGACATGGACGATTACCAGTTCATCTGCATGCTTGCGAAACTGAGCGGCTGCACATTCTACATGTCGGGCACCAAGCTGAAATTCGTAAAGGACATCTATTCCTCAGCGACTGTTCAGCAGCGCTACACATGGGGAAAGAACATGATAAGCTTCAACCGCACCGTGGAGCTTTCCGGGCAGCTTGGAAAGGTACGTGTGTACGGCACCGTCCCGGAAACGCTGGAGAATTTCAGCGCGGAGGCGTCTCCGCTGGGCGGGTCAGGGAAAAGCGGCGCGGCACTGTGCTCTCCTATCCGCAAAAAGGTGATGGAGAAAGTCAGCAAGACGGTCAAGAATCAGCAGGAAGCGCGTACCTACGCGGAATCCCTCATGCGGGAAGCCTGCCTGAATCTCTGCACCGGAAATGCGACAGTTCCCGGCAACGAAGCGATAGCGCCCGGCACGAAAATAAAATTCGGCGGGCTGGACCCCAAGCTGAACGACACGTACTACATCACAGGTGTCACGCACACATTCAATTCGGGCGGATTTCTAACGAAGATAGACTTCTGTTCTCCGACAGATTGAGGGAGGTGAGCGCATGCAGGGCATGGCGGAAATGTTATCCGGCGGCGGACAGCAGAAATGCAGCGGCATTTCCCTCGCCGAGGTGACGTCTATAAAGGACCCGAAGAACCACGGACGCGTGAAGTGCAGATACCTCACCGCCGACGCCGACCTTGGCGAGACGGGCTGGATATACTGCCTGACGCCGTTCGGCGGGAAAAACTGCGGCAGCTTTTTCCACCCTGGAGTCGGCGACATAGTAGCGCTCGCCTACGAGGACGGCGACATACACCGCCCGTTCGTTATAGGCAGCCTGTGGGCGAAAAATAACACGCCCCCGGTGTCAATAAGCGATGGAAAGAACGAGTGCTTCAAGCTGATAACGCCGAACAAGAGCTTCGTGGAATTCAGCGACGTTCCGAAAAAAGAGCACATCACGGTATCCACTCCCAAGGGGCACAAGCTGGAGCTTGACGATGAAAACGACCTGATATCGCTGTGCGACGGGAAGAACAAGCTGGATATCAGCGGGAAGAACGGCTCTGTAGAGCTGACCTGCGAAAAAAAGCTCACGATAAAGGTGGGGAGCGGCGTGACGATAACCTGTGACGGAAGCTCCGGAGCCGTGACGATAAAGACCAATTCGAAGATAGAACTGAATTCCGCGAAGATAGGCGCAAAGGCGAGTGGCGAAGCGAGCATAGAGGGCAGCGGCTCGGTAACGGTCAAGAGCAGCGGAATAATGACGATAAAGGGCTCGATGACCAAGATAAACTGACGGGAGGGAACAGGGCATGCCAGACAACAAAGGGTTCATGGGCAGGGGATTCAGCTTCCCGTTCAGGGTAGACCCGGCGACGAACCGCATAGCCATGAGCAGCGCCGGGCAGGACGTCGAGGAAGCTATCCGGATCATCCTGCGCACAAATCTGGGCGAGCGGGTGATGCTCCCGGAATTTGGCACGGCGGCGGGGGACTTCCTGTTTTCCGACAGCCGCGCGGAGCGCATCGCGGCTCTGGAGGAAAGCGTCCGCGAGGCGCTGGAGCAGTGGGAGCCCCGCATAATGGACGTTGACGTCCAGGCGGCGCAGGGCGACAGCGGAGTGCTGGAACTGAACATCAGATACACCCTGCGCGCGACCAACAACCAGTTCAACATGGTCTACCCATTCTACATGATGGAGGGAGAGGGCAGATGAATACACCAAAACTTGACGGCAGGAATGCCGCGGATATCCTTTCCCTTATCGGCAGGAAAAGCGCGTCCTACACGCCGGAATGGCGCTTCGACCCTGAGCGTCCCGACGGCGGTACTGCTCTCGCTGTGCTGTTCGCGGAAATGTTCTGCGGTACGATAGACCGCCTGGACAGATTCCCGGATAAATGCAGCCTGGAGTTCCTGAACCTGCTGGGAGTCGGCGCGAAGCCGGTTTCACCGGCGGTAGGGACGGCTGCGGCGCGCGTCGCGGAGGGCGCGGATGAGCGCGTTTACATTAAAAAGGGCACGCAGCTTTTTACCGACCAGGGCGAAAACCGGATAGTGTTCGAGACCACCGACGGATTTTTCGCAGTCCCGGCAAGGCTGACGGATATTTTCATGACCTCTCCGGCGGAGGATATAATTACCCGCGCGGAGCTCCCGGGGGGACTTCCGTTAAGGCTGTTCCGCCCGGCTCCGGAAAGGAACATCGAAAAGCACTGCTTCACGCTGGCTAGCGACAGCGTGCTGAGGCTGGATGGGGCTGCTGAGATATCCGTCAGACTGGGCGGAGTTTCCGGGCTGCGTGAGGTCGAATTCCAGAATATGCTGTGCGGCGGAAACGTCCGCTGGACGATGTACGGCGAGACCGGGAGGATAGCCCTCGCGGCTGCTCCCGGAGACGGCTGCGTGGTACTCGCAAAGCCGGAGGTAAAGGCAGTCCCTACCGACGAAAGCGGCGATCGCGACGATGAAAACGGCAGCTTCCGGCTGACCTGCGAAATGACCCGCAGCGCGGATACATCCGCGCTTGCGGCTGATATCGTCGAGCTGAGCTGCCGCAGCGTAGACGACCCGGAGCTGCTCCGGGGGCGCGTTCCGGAGCGGGTGTTCTCGAACGACACCGAGCTTCCGCAGACGGACTGCGGCTATGTTTTCGGCAGAGAGCCTAACGCTTACGATGCGCTGTACATAGCCAGCGGCGAAGTTTTCAGCAAGGCGGGCGCGCAGATAACGATCGACATCTCGGTGGGGACTGTTGTGGTGCAGAATGGAGACGTAAAGTCCGAGCCCGAGTTCGACCAGAAGCTGGTCGTAGACAAGGGAGACCTGCGTGTGAACACCCCGGACGACGTGTTCATTTCCGACCTCGTGTGGGAATACTGGAACGGCATCGGCTGGGCAAGGCTGGAGGTCAGCGGCGATATAAATCCATTCTCGTGCAGCGGCGCGGACGGCAGGCGGCGCGTCAGATTCACCTGCCCGGCGGATCTCGCCCCGTCCGTCCAGAACGCGTACAGCGGGCTGTGGCTCCGGGCGAGGATACGCGAGGTTCACAACCGGTTCAGCATGAGGGCGCGGTGGCTGCTGCCGCTGGTGAAAGCCATCGAGCTGCGGTTCGATTACGGCGGGTTCGTCCCGGCGCGGGAAGTCTCCACATTGAACTCCTGCAAGCGCGCCCGCTACGAGATGAACGGCACCCGTACACGGATGGAGCTGTTTTCCACCATGCCGGACAGCGAACGAACAGTGTATTTCCGGTTCGACAGGGCTCCGGCGGGACTTCCGGTCAACCTCTACCTGGGCTTTGACGGCGAAACGGATGAGGAACTCCCTCTGAAATTCTCCTACTACAGCGACGGTCAGCCCGGAGCCTGGCGTGAACTGCGCACGGCGGACCGCACCCGAGGATTCACCTCCGGCGGGATCGTCTCGCTGTACACTCCGGACGATTTCGCGGAGACGGAGCTTTTCGGAGTTGGCGGCTACTGGATAAAAGCAGAGGAGCCTTTCGGCGCAGACAGCGCGAGACCTCTCCCGGCGCTGGCTCAGGTCGAAATGAACGCCGTCGGGATAGTCCAGCAGACCACCGTCAGCGGCGAGCGCCGGACGGCGCAGGCAGGAATAAAGGACCAGCAACTCGCACTGTCGAATTCCCCGGTTACTCGCTGCGAGGTCTGGGTGAACGAGCTGGGCGAAACTGCCGTGAGCGAGCTCCAGGAGCTGTTCCGCAGCGAGCCGTCCCGGGTCAGGATGATAGAGGGCGGCGACGGGCTGCCCGCCGAATGGTGGGTCAGGTGGAACGCCGTGGAGAATCTCGCGGAATGCGGCGCGGACGACCGCTGCTTTGAGCTTGACAGCTCCGCAGGGACGGTAACTTTCGGCAACGGAGTAAACGGCAGGATACCGGCTTATTCCAGCGATACGGAGGTCAGCATGGATTATTCCTGGGGCGGAGGAAGCTCCGGGAATCTTCCGGCGGGAGCGCTTGACGGGCTCATCACCGGTATCCCGTTCATAGAGGGGATGACGAACATACTGCCGACCTGCGGCGGAAGCGAGCCGCAGAGCCTTGACACCTTGCGGAGGATCGGCACGCAGCGTATCCGTCACGTCGGGCGAGCCGTGACCGCGCAGGATCACGAAAGCCTTATCCTGGAGGAGTTTTCCGAGGTCGCCGAAGTACGCTGCTTTCCGGGGATGAACCGCCGCGGCAAGCGCGAGAGCGGCTGCGTGACGGCGGTCGTGAAGCCCGCCAGCATGGGGACTTCCGCCTACGCCGCCGACCTCTGCCGGAGGATATTCGCATTCCTTTGCGGACGCGGCTGTTTCGGACCCGCTTCCGGCGGGAAGATGGCGGTAGTCCCGGCGAAACTGCTGAAGATAAGCGCGGAGATATCCGTTGTGATAAATGACATCGGACTTGCGGCGCAGACTGAGCGTGAAGTCACAGAAATGCTGCGCCGGATGACCGACCAGAACACCGCGCATATCGGGGTTATCCCATGCGAAAACGACGTCCACGCTGCGCTCAAGCGGATAGGTAACGTCGCCTACGCGACCCGGGTGCTGCTGACAGGGGAGTACACCGAAAACGGAACTCCGCGAGCAGTCCCGCTGGACCGCCCTCCGGAATACAGGTTCTTTCTGCCCGCGCAGGGCGGCTGCGTCGTCCGGATAGACGGCGCTGCGGGGTTTTGATCCATAAAAAGAATGAGAGGAGCTGCATGCAATGATAAGTCTGCCAGAGCTTGACGACCAGAATTACGCCGAAATAGTCGAGGCTGCGAAACGGCGGATACCGGTGATATTTCCGGAGTGGACCGATTTCAACGAGCACGACCCCGGCATAACCATCATCGAGCTTTTCGCGTGGCTCAAGGAAATGCAGCAGTATACCCTCGACCGCATTCCGGAGCGCACCCGCGAGGCGATGCTCATGCTTTCGGGAATCGAGCCGCGCAGCGCAGCCCCGGCAACGGCGGAGCTGATACCGACCGCCCCGCCGGAGTACCTCCCGGCAGGCAGCGCCGCGTTTTCTGCAGACGGCACGGAATTCCAGCTTACGGAGCCATTCCGGCGGCAGTCCGCGCAGATCGCCGGGATATACATGCAGAGCCCCGGAGGGTGCGTTGACGTGACTGGGCTTTCCGGCGAGCGCGGAGCGGTGTTCTACCCATTCGGCGCGGAGCTGAAGTGCAGCGGCAGATACCTGCTCATACGGCTGACAGAGCCGCAGGAGGAGCTGTCGCTGGACTTCCTGACCGCCGACCGCTGCGCCGTTGCGCGGAATCCCTATCTTGACGATACCGGCGCTCCCCGGGATATCCTGTGGGAGTACTCCACTCAGGCGGGATTCGCTCCCTGTGCGGTGAAAAACGACCGCACGCATGGAATGTCGTTTCCGGGCAGGATGACGTTGACCTGCGGAGGCGATTTCTGCGAGTATTCGCAGGGACTTCCGGAAAACGGAGCGTGGCTGCGCGCCACAGTGGTCAGCAGCGGATGCGAGGATATGCCGCTGCTTTCCGGGATATATACGAACATGGTCACGCTTACCCAAAAGACCCGCGTCTGCGCATGTGCAGATACGACTGCTTCCGACGGCACAGCCGAAACAGACGACCTGCTTGCGGCGCGGGGAGAGCGTATCCTTATGCTCCGCGACGAGCACGGCTGGTACGATGTGCCGGAACCGGTATCCGCCGTTGACGGCAGCCGCGTTGCGTTCAGCCTGCCGCAGAGCCCGGTAACGGACGACGGCGCTGCTAACGTCAGGGTCGTCAGCTTTGCCAAGGGATTTGCGGAAAAGACGAGCTTTTCCTCCAATGGACTTCCGTGCCAGGAATTCCCGTTCGACCCCGACGGCACGGTGCTGACCGGGGAATTCCGCATAATGGTGCGGGACAGAGACGACAGCGAGTTTCCACGCTGGCGGGAGTACGCCTACATCGGCGACCTGGCGCTTGCCGGGGAGTACGACCGGGTGTTCAGCTATGACGAGCGTAGCCGGAGGATAGTTTTCGGGGATAACGAGCACGGTGAGGCTCCTCCGGTTGGAAGCGACAACATCCTGATAGTTTCCTGCGCGTTGACGAAGGGCGCCGCCGGGAACCTTTCAGCCGGGAATCTTCGCTCTATAAACGGCGCGGGAGTTGCCTGCGGATGCGTCCAGCCGGAGGGTTGCAAGGGCGGACGGGATCGGGAGAGCTTCCCGGAGCTGCTGCGGAGATTCCGCGCGGAGCTCGCGGACTGCGGCAGGGCGGTTTCCGGCGAGGACTACAGGCGGCTTGCGCTGCGGACTCCGGGGCTGCGTATCGCGGACGTCCGGGCGATCCCGTCCTTTGACCCGGAGGATCAGTTCGCGCCGCCGGAAAAACTCGCGAACACAGTGACGCTGGCAGTGCTGCCGTACAGCCGCAGCGAATTTCCGGAGCCCGACGAGCGCTTTCTGTACTCTGTAAGGCGGCATATGGAGCAGTGCCGGCTGCTGACGGTGGACCTGCGCGTGACCGCTCCGGTGTACGTCCGTGTGGACGTAGCTGCGGAGCTGGTCTGCACCTCGCGGGAAGTCAGTCAGGTGGTCGAAACGGCGAAAAAGAAGCTGCGCGAGATGTTCAGTATTTACGGCTCCGACGGCAGGAGCAGATTCGGCGAGCCTGTGAGGGAATCCGCAGTGACGGCAGGGCTTTGCAGCGTGGACGGCGTGCTTTCGGTGAAGTACCTGCGCCTTGTCGCGGATCGTCCGGACTGTCAGCGCAGCTCCGCCGGGCTTACCATCCCGCCGCATGCGATAGCCTGCCTTGGCAGGGTGGAGCTGACTCCGTCCGGTAATTGACGCGAAAGTGAGGGAAAGCTAGGTTGCATAGATCAAGATCATATATAACGCTGAACCGCCCCTCCGAGTGGGAGCGCTGCCTGCTTGACGGGATGGCTGTAAACGGCAGCAGCGTTACCTCGACGGGAGCTCCCGGTTGCACGATGATAACCGGCTCGCAGGATTCCACCGAGCACGGATTCCTGTGGCGCAGCCTTGAGATAGCGGCGAAAACCGGCGAAAACTCGATAATGCGCGTCAGCGCCTACGCCGCGGATTCAACGATAGTCACCCACGCTGGACGGACATTCGAGCTGGACAGCCTGCTGCGGGATACATCGGTGAGCGCGGGAGAGCGGCTGGAGCTGCTTGACGGGCTTTTCAAGCCCCTTTTCACCAACTGCGCCGACGGATTGGTCGATCTGCGCGGACGGTACCTCTGGGTCAGGCTGGATATAATGTCGCTGGATGGTCAGCGGGTGAGCGTCGATAAGATAAAGCTGCTTCTGAAAAGCGAGAGCATGATGGACTATCTTCCGGAGGTCTACCGCACGTCTGACGGCGAAAACAGCTTCATGTCGCGGTTCATGGCAATATTCGACAGCATTTTCTTTGACATGGACGACCGGATACAGCAGGCGCGCAGCTCGATGGATTTCAGGGCGGCGCGGGGAGAAATGCTCCGCTATCTTGCGGAGTGGGTCACAGACGAGGACCCGGCGTACCTCGGCGACGAAGAGCTGCGCCGCAGGATACGCAGCGCCGTTGCGGAGTACCGCCTGACTGGCACTCGCCGGGGACTTTCCGAGTGGATAGAGCGGGAATACGGAGTGAAGCCCAACATAATCGAGTATTTCAGCGTGCGCAGGCTAGCTGCGGAGGGAAAGGACCGGGAGGTCTACAGGCGGCTTTTCGGGAGCGACCCGTACAAATTCTACCTGCTGCTGCCGGAAAAGACCTTTGCGGACACCCACGAAGCTGCGCTTTTCACGGAGCGGCTGAAAAAGAGGATACCAGCCTATACCGAAGCGGAGGTAGTGATACTGAAACGCAGCGTGATACTTGAGGACCACACCTACCTCGGCGTGAACTCAGTGATAAGCGGCTGCGCCTGCGCGGAGACCGACGCGGGCAGGATAGCCGGGGATATTATACTAGGAGGAAGCAACGATGAATAACAGTAATTTCTTTCCGCTTGAGAGAAACCGGTATTTCTACGGGAAGATGCTCACGGCGCGGGATTTCGAGACCGAGCAGCGGTATTTCAACAACAAGCGGAGACTGCTGAACAGGACGCTTTTTGGCGCGGGAGTGGTCTGCGGACTGGGCGTCTGCCGCAACGACGATGTTTCCTTCTCTGTGGAGACGGGGCTTGCGCTGGACTACATGGGGCGCGAGATATGCGTCAGCGCTCCGGTGATACGCAAGCTGCGCATGGTGGAGGGCTGCGAGAGCCTGGAAAAATCCGACCGCGCTTACCTCTGCCTGCAATACGCCCAGGAGGAGCGCGAGCCGGTCAACAACATCGGCGCCACCGACAGCGGGAGCGAACAGTTCAACAAAATAGGCGAGGGCTACCGGCTGTACCTTTCCACCGACGAGCCGGACCTTTCTGAGATTTACGGCGGCGCGGGAGTCAACAGCGTTTCGGTGGTGTACAGCTCCCACGGGCTGCGGATAGTGCGCGTAGTCCCGAAGCTGGCGGTCTCCGGCGATGAGCTTACGGTAAGATTCATCGTGATAAAGGGCGCGGACGCTCCGCAGGTCTCGTTCGCTTATTCGTTCAGTGCGGACTACTTCCGCTCCGGCGGGGAGGAGGTATCCCGGCTGAGCTTCACCGAGGACGTCTCCCTTGGCTCGGACGTTTTCAATGTCGATTTCACGCTGCATTGCGCCGAGGCTGCGGAGATATCGGTACCGCTGCACAAGGACGGCGCTGAGCTTTCCGTGCAGATGGGGGACTTTACCGACAGGACCCGCGTCACCGCACCGGAGGTGTACCTCTGCCGCGACGCCGCGGGCTGCGCCCTCATGCGCGACACCAGGATGAGCACGCTGGAGCGTCACATCAGCGGCGAGAACACACCCATCTACCTCGCAAAGGTGGACTGCATGAACATCGGCACCGGATTCATCATCCGGCACATAACGCCGCTTCCGTTCAACCAGAGGGTGGAAATGCCGGAGGAGCGCCTGGCACAGACAGCGCAGCCGGTGATGGCGGCGGCTCCTGCAGGCGCGGAAAGCCTGCTGAAAGGCGGAGTCTCCACCGAGGTGGAAACGCTGGAATACTGGCAGCGTCCGCAGGTCAGCGCAAGTTACAGCCGCCGCGACGACAAGCTGAATTTCCGGTTCGGGATACCGTCTGCGGAGGCTTACGACTACGCCACGTCCTCCGGAGCGGTGGATATCCCGATATCCGGCGCGATACGCGTGAACGCTAAGTTCTTTTCGGAGGATATCCCGCATAATCTCGGCATAGGCGACGTAAGCATAAATGTTTCGGTCGAATACGAGGACGACGGCGGGCGGAAGCTGCTTTTCGGGGATGGGGAGATATTCTCCGCCAAGGGCGAAAAGAACGTCCCGAAGATACAGGCTGCGGCGCTGCTGAGCCCGGAAAAGGGCACGTTCCGGATAGGGATACGGCTCTCCGACTACGTCGAGGGGCACAGCGTGAGGGTGCGCTGGTTCGCATACAAGCCGACACGTGACACTGCGCAGTTCCGCAGCCGGGAGAATATTGTTATTCGTATTTCGCCGGATATCCAGAAGCTGAGACCCCTCGAGAGGGTGCGTTTCACGGCGGAGGTGGACGGCACTGACGACAAGACCGTCACCTGGTCGGTCAACGACCCGGAGGGCGGCAGCATTGACGACAACGGACTGTACCAGGCTCCCTCGGAGGAGGGTACATACGAGGTCATAGCCCGCAGCAATGCGGACGGCGAAACGCGCACCTCGGCGTTCGTCCTGGTCGGGGAGTGATATCACATCGGGGAGGGCTGCTGCATGCAGGGACTTATCGACAGCGGAAAATACAAAGTCACGGAAGTGCTGAGTTCCCACAGCGGATTTGAAGCGGCGCTCTGTTCTGATGTCACGGTGAACGACGGGACTGTCTACATCGTGAACGAATACAGCAGCATGGTGTACATAAGGGAGCTGCTGCCGCTGTTCTATGCGATGGACGACAGACGGTTCCGGGGCTCCCGGGGGCTGATAACGGCGAACGGCAGTTTTTCGGCGGTGTATGTCTACCGCGACGGGACGCCGTTCGCAGAGTACTTCGCGGCTCACTCCCGGGAGTACGATACTAACCTGAAATTAGCCGACAGCCTGCTGTGCAGCGCCCTGGAGTTCGACCTGGCTGACGACCGCATCGCCGCAAGCGGACTTACGCTGGAAAACGCAGTGGTGAGTGAAGCGGAGCGGCAGGTGTATTTCAATATGCTGCTTGACCCCGACCGCACGGCGGGACGGAATTTCCGCACGAAGCGGCTTGGGGAAATGCTCCGGCTGATGTTTCGCGCGGACAGGTACTTCCCCGACGAGATAGCGGGATACATCGAAAAGATGTGCTCCGGTGGCTTCCCGAGCTGCACGGCGGCGTATTCCGCCTGGAGAGAGCTCCAGCCCGCCGCGGAAAAGACCCGGCAGCGCTATCTGAAAGAGAGCCTGGCGAAGTACCTGGGCAGACGGCTGCGGGGAAGTATAAAAAAGCGCCGGCGGAGAAACGGTGCATAGACCCATTCAGAAAACGGAGGAATGTTACATGGCGAAAAAGGTTGTCAGCTTCATCATAATATTGTTGGTATTCTGCACAGCCGGGGCTGCGGTCGTTATAGGTACTTCCAATTTCGGACTGGGTTTCGGAGGACTGACGGAGCGCGCAGTGAGCTCGGCGTATGCCCTCGACCGCGCCGGGGATATCTATTATATCAGCAGCAACAGCGCCGGAAAGGAGCTGCTGTGCGTTGATTCCGCAGGAAAACGCCTTTTCGAGAAGAAGCTGGACCAGGCGGAATTCGGCGAAACGTTCACCGTTTCCGGTATTTACGTGGAGCACGACAAGGGAGTATACCTCACGGTGTATGAATACGACCCGCAGACGCTGTTCATCAGCAGTGTGTCGGTGCACAGTTTCTACGAGGACGGAACCTACGCCGGGGAGGTCTTTTCGCAGGACGTTTCCTGCCTGATGAACGCGCGGACCGCGCTGATATCCTCGTTCAGCGAGGACGACAACGCGGTGTACTTCGCGCTGCTCGACAACGGGAATGCGGAGGTTTTCACCGCCCTGAAAAACAATTCCGAGCCGGCGGCGAAGATAGCAGGCTACACGCTGCCGGAGGCGGATATTTTCGGCGCGTACGCTTTCGCGGACGGCAGCGTGGTGCTCGGTCGGGACGGTGGTCTGACGGTGCTAGGCAGCTCCGGGGAGCGCCAGCTCAGCACCCCCGCCGGAAATCCAGTATTTGACCGTTTCTGGAACGGTATCGATCTCGTTTACATGATGGATTCCGCGACCGGGGACATCTACACTCTGTCAAAGGACCTGTCGATGTCGGCGGCGGTGTCGGGAAGCCGTATCATCAACGCGGAGGAATCCCTTACCACCGCTGACCTGACCGATATTTCCGTGGGAATAACGGGAAACATCTTCGGAACGATACGCGGCGTAACGGAGCAGCTTTATTACGGCAGCTTCTCGGTAATGTCCCGGCTCTACACGGACGATGTGGACAGGGGCGCGCAGATAAACTCGATACTGGCTCTGGCGGCGGCAGCGGCTGCCGTGATACTTCTGACGGTGCTGACCTGGGATATGTATATCAGCATTCTCAAGATGCATCTGTCGATACTCCTGCGGCAGTCGCTGCTGATGATAATGCTTATATTCATGGTGCTGTACGCCCTGGCGAACATGATTATAATTCCGCAGGTCGAGAATATCGTCACGGCGAATCACAGCCACGAAGCGCAGCTCATCGCCAACAGCTACGAGGACCTGATGAGTGGCACGCTGAGCGCCGCGCCGCAGTACAGCGAGTACGAGCGGCTTTTCGCCGTGTGCGGCGAGGCGGCTTCGGCAGCCGACCCCGACGACGGCTTCAGCGGCAATGACGAAAAGCCGCAGGTGCACCTTGTGAGACGTAACGGTCCGAGGATGGAGGTCGTCGCATCAACAGAGCTGTACCCCGCCGGGACGTCCGCCGACCGCCTTATGTACGGAATGAACCTGACCCGTACTGTGGCAGGGATGACCGGACGCGAAACGTTCGTCACGGCGGGCGACACCGATGGAGAAAAGCTGTTCCTGATCCGCAGGATAGAGCTCCCGGTGACGGCGGAGGATGTTTTCATCGTGGTGGGTATCCGCACCAGCGGACTTTCCGGCGCGGTGGAGGATATCCAGCGCATGATAAATATGTTCCTTGTTGGCGGCGGAGTCGTGCTGGTCGCGATATTCGTGATCATTGAGAACATCACCGCCGGGGCGGTGCGCAGGCTGAAAAAGTCCGTAGACCGCATTGCCGGCGGCGAGTACAACGCTCCGGTCGATATCCGCACCGGAGACGAGGTGGAGGAGCTGTCGAAATCGGTAAAGGCGCTGTCCTGCCACATCATAGAGAAAACCACCAGCCTTGAGCGGCTCAACAATTCCTATTATCGGTTCGTGCCGCTGAGCTTCCTGAAAAACCTCGGCGAAACGCAGATAGAGCGGGTCAGCAAGTCGCTGCATTCAAAGCGGCGCATGGCGGTGCTTGTGCTGCGGTTCACGCTTTCCGACACGGACAGCATGATGGGCTCCCGGGATATCTTCGAGAGCATAAACGGCGTATTCGAGCAGATGATACCGCTCATCGGCGAGTACAGCGGCACGGCGTACAACTTTCTGTACAACGGGCTCAGCGCGATATTCAACAGCGCTGACGACGCAGTGCGCGCGGCGATACGCATTCGCGAGTCGATGGCGGCATACAACGAGGTCAGCCGGAAGAAGGGCAGGCGTTCCGCTGATGTCCGGATAGTGATAAGCGAGGGCGATGTACTGCTGGGATTCATCGGCGACGAAAAGCGCATGGAGCCTGCGGCGATCTCCGGGGTGATCACCGAAGCGGAGGAGATCGAGAAAATATGCGCAGAAAGCGGGCTTTACATCGTCTGCACCGGGGAGGCGTACCGCACGCTGCCGCAGGGCAGATACCGCAGCCGCCGGATAGGGAGATTCTCCGCGCCGGGCGCAGCGGCGGAGCTGTACGATATATTCGACAGCGACCCCTACGCGATGATAAAACTGAAAGAGCAGTTCGGCGCGGAGTTCGCGCAGGCTGTGTCGCTGTTTGAGAGCGGTGACCTCACCGCTGCCCGGACGCGGTTCATGAACATCGTGAAATACGCTCCGGACGACGGCGCCGCAAGGAACTACCTTTACCTCGCGGAGCACAGTATAACCTCCGGAATCCGCAGGCTGACCTACCGTATCTACGATGGCAGCGAGGCGTGACAACAGACCCTGCATGGAAGGAAATGATACATGATCAAGAAGATCTCCAGCGGTATATCGCTGACGCTGCGCGTGCTGAAAAACGCGCTGCTGCGCCCGTTCCGGGTGATATACAGCAAGGTGAACTATATTTTCAGCGCGGGGAGGGTCGCTACGGCGGTGCCCGGCGCGGTGAAAAAGCTCCCGAAGATCGCCAGGCGTAAGCCCGAGAAGCGCGAGGATTACTTCGACTGGGGCAGCATATACGTTGCGAAATCGCTGGTGCTGTTGATAGCGGTGCTGCTGGTGGCTGTTCCGCTGGTGTACATATTCCTGCTTCATCCGCTGTTCACGAGCTGGTGGTGGGTCAGGGACTTTTACGAAAAGGACGCCGCGCTGGGAAGCTATTCCGGCAGAGTGCGGATATATTACGATGAGCAGTCCGACGACCTGAAATTCGAGGGCAGGCTCAAAGACGGAAAATACACGGAATACGGCGAGGAATACTGGGAAAACGGCAGAAACAGATACGCCGGAAGCTACTCCGACGGTCAGTACAGTGGCAGCGGCATACTTTACCTCGAGGACGGCACCGTGCTGTACCGCGGGGAATTCGCGGACGGAAAATACAACGGCTCCGGCGAGCTCACCGAAAACGGGACGACGCTCGGCGGCGATTTCAGGAACGGCGTCCTCCAGGGAGCCGGGACTATCTCCCGGGACGGCGTGACGCTTTTCTCCGGTAATTTCGTGGACGGAGTGGCGGAGGGCTCCGGCAAGGAGAACTACGACAGCGGCGCGATACGTTACAGCGGAAGTTTCAGCGGCGGAGTACCCCACGGCGAAGCGCTGGAGTACTACCCGGACGGCACGCTGAAATACAACGGCAGATTCACCGCCGGAAAGTACAACGGCGAGGGCACGCTATACACGCAGGACGGCGCCAAGCTGTACAGCGGCGGCTTCGAGATGGGCGAGTATTCCGGAACGGGAACGCTCTACAAGGACGGCGAGCGGGTGTACTCCGGCGAATTTGAACAGGGGGAGTACAGCGGCAGCGGGACACTCTACGGAGCCGACGGCACCGTAACTTCCGGAACTTTCCGGGACGGCGGTATAACCGGCGCAGCGGTAAGGACCTACCCCGACGGGACGAAATACGAGGGCTGCTTCTCCGGGGAACTCCCGGAGGGAGTAGGCACGCTGACCGACGCGGCGGGGAATCTTGTGTATTCAGGGCAGTTCGAGGGCGGCAGCATAGCCTATAGCGTGATAGTCGGGCAGGAGGTCTCGGCGGCTGCGGAAATGTTCCCGAACGCTGTCAGGACTGTGACGGAGGACGGATTTATGCTGACGGCTGGCGGCGTGGTGCTGGAGTGCAGTTTCGCGAGCGGGGATTCCCCGGCGACGGTGCAGGCTGCGTATGCGCTCCCGACGGGCGGCGCGGTGGTAAGGATACTCTCAGCGGAGGACATCCCAGCGGACGGCGCATGCGAGGTGGAAGCAGGGCTCCCCGGGCTCGCCGGAATGCTCGGAGTGCAGGCGGCTGACGTGAAATGCTGGGCTGCCGAGATGAACGGGAATATCCGCTGCTGGTGGACTTCCCCGGACGGCATTCTGCTTATGGAGTCGGCAAGCGTCGGGAATTCCGCGCTCGCTCCGGCGCAGAAGAATACAGAAAGCACTGCAAACGCTGACATAGCAGGTCTTTTCGAGGACATCGGGCTTGACATCAGGGATTTCGAGAGTCTGGGATTCCAGGGGGTGGAGGATGAAACGTAGGATATCGGCGGCGTGCGCGGCTATGACGGCGGGGCTGCTTCTGACCGCGCATTCGGCGGCGTACGGGCTGTTTTGCAGCAATGCTACTGCCGCGCAGGCAGCGGCGGGATATTCCGACCGGCTAGCTGCGTCTGCGGAGAAATTCGAAGTCGCGCTCAAAGCTCCAGAAGCGGGGACATCCGAAGCCGGGTCTCCCGAGCCCGCGCAGTCTCCAGCGGAGCTGTACGCGGAACGCCTGGAGCTCTTCGCGGAATTCCGCGCGGAGCATTCCGCAGCGGAATACGCCCTTGCGGAGAAGCTCATAAATTACGACCAGTTGCTGGAGCGGCTGAAAATCGGAGCAGAGCAGTACTCCAGGCTGAAAGACAGCGCCGCGTCGCTCGCAGGGAAATACCTGGTCGGCGAGTGCAGCAAATCGGAGTCAGACGCAGCCGAAAAGCTGAAAAACGATAAGTACAGCGAGCTGCAAAGCCTGATTTTCGATATAGGCGCGCTCAAATCCGAAATCGAATCGCAGACCGGAGAAACGCTCACCTCCGATTTCGATTTCAGCGCAGCGTACCTGATAACAGACGCGCTGAAGCTGTCATCCGACGAGCTTTCGGCGTGGGGAAGTCCCGGGACGATATGCCTGCCGGAGGGCGCGGAGTACGCTCCAGAGCAGGCAGATATCACCGCGCAGTACAACGCCGCCGTGCAGGGATACTACGCGCTGGGGGAAGCGCTGCGGAGCTACGTTGCGGCTGCGGAGGGATACAATACCGCAGCGGCGGATTCCCGCGTTGGGACGGTAACGCCCGATGAGCTGGAGCAGTCGCGGCAGAGCTACGAGGCTTCGCGGCTGGAAGCGCTGCAAAAAAAGGCAGACTACGCTCTGGCGCTGCTGAAGCTCGACCAGTCCAGCGGCGGAGCGCTGACCGCCGGAAACGGCGTCGGAAGCGGACTTGCGGCTGCCTTGCGGGGTGCGCTCCCGGAGGAGCTGCGCGGGAGCGGACTGTGGCTGGTGCGCCGGAGCGGCGGTGATGTCCGACTGACCGTGAGCAGCTACCCGGTAAGTTTCGACCCGGAGGAGGACGAAACGCGCTTTGAGGTGCGCTATAACGGCAGAAAGCTCGCGGAGAGCGCCGGGAATATGGCGGTTTTCGGAGCTCCCGAGCCTGTCAGCGGGGCTGACCGTGCGGAGGTAGTTTTCTATATAAACGGAAATGTTTCCGGCAGATATAAAATTGACATCTATTCGCCGTTTGGCGGATTTCTGGAGGGCTGAAAATGACTGAATACACCGCAATATACGAAGCGGGAGAATCCCTCGCGGCGCTGCTGCGGAGCGAGCTCACGCCCGAGCCTGTCGCCAAAAGGGAACACATCGGGCTCTGCGAGCCGCAGTCTCCGGAGGATCTCCAGCTGACGATATGGATATACAACATCGAGATGATAAAGGACAGCGGAACGCGCACCGGATTCCAGCCAGACCCGGACGACCCGTCGCAGGAGCGCTTCGCGCCAATGCAGATAAAGCTGCACGCGCTGATATCGGCGCATTCCAAAGCGCCGGCGATACAGAAGTGCGCCGATGAGTACCGCATACTCGGCAGGGCTATGCAGGTGGTAAGGGACTCTCCGTCGATACCCCGGGAGCATCTTGTAGGGTCGCTCGCGGAGCAGTCCGAGCCGGTGCTTCTGGAGATGGTGAAGCTGAACGGCGAGGAACTCTCCCGGGTGTGGAACAACTCCAGCAAGACGATCCGTCCGTCGTTCGCGGTAGACATCTCGCAGGTGTTCATGCAGTCCAACCGCGTTCGGGCGGCTGCTGCGCGCGTCACATCCGCGAAGTTCGATACGAATCCGACTGTTGACAGAAAGGTGAAGCCAAATGGTAATTAAAAGGCTGTCCTGTGCATTCCGGCTGACCGACGCGGGTACCGGCAGGGCTCTCGGCGGCAGCGAAGCGCGTTTCAGCTCTGACGGCGGCTCTTTACGCTGCGAATACAAGCCCGGCGGCTATTTCGTGCTGAACGACCTCCCGGAGGGAGCTCACCGGCTGACCGTGACCGCCCCGGGCTACCAGCCGGAAAGGCTGACCGTCAATGTTGACTACACCCGCGCAGACGCGCTTGAACGCGTGGTATATCTCCCGCTGAATCCATCGCGGAGCCATCCCGCCGCCGGAAGGATGCCTTCCATCTGCGGAGCTGCATCGGGATTCGACACGCTGTACGTCATCGGCTCTGCCGGAAAGCTCCGGGTTGCGGAGGAGAAAGCGGCGGCTGGCTCGTCGGAGATACGAATGTTCTCCGAACCGGGAGCGCCCCCGCTCCCCGCCGATTTCCTTATCGGCGGCGTGGGCGGAAAGACGGCGGAGCTGGCAAGACTCACCGGAAACCGGGACGGGCTGTGCAGCACGCAGTCCCCGCTGAAATACGCGCACCTGCGCTCGGAAACTGCGGAGCCGCTGGTAAGGCTGCGCTGCGATGAGGACGGCGGGTTTTTCCTGCTGCTGGCGGGGAATTTCCGCCCTGACAAACAGACGGGGAGATATACACTGACGTTCGTCGCTGAAAAAAATGGGAAGATAGTGACGTCATCAGTCCATGCGGCGCTCAAGGGCTGTACTGACGCGGGAAAACTGAAATTCACAGGAGGCAAGTGATGGGAAATCCGGCAGTATATTCAGCAGTGTGCCAGTGCACGTTCGGAGCGGCGCCATCGCCGCTCGCAGTGACCTCGCAGAGCACAGCGGTCGGCGGCAGCATGCCGCTTGCAACGATAATGGATATCCCGAAGCCGCCGATGACATTCGGGATGTGCAGCAGCATGGCGAATCCTACGGTTGCGAGCGCGACCGCCGCGGCGATGGGAGTGCTGACTCCGATGCCCTGTGCGCCGGTGTGCGCGGCTCCCTGGGTGCCCGGCTCGCCGACGGTGCTGGTGGGAAATAACCCGGCGCTGAACAATTCCAGCAAATGCATGTGTAACTGGGGCGGAGTGATATCTGTAACGGCGACCCCGGCGGTGACGATAAACATTCCGTAGCGGGCTGCTATGACGAGGTGAGAGGTGAGAGCATGAACAAGCTGAAAGTCCTGCTGACGATACTTATGGGGACGCTTATCGCGTTTGCGGCGCAGCGCTCGTATTATGTCAAAACAGAGGAGCTCAGCAGCATTTACAGCGACATAATCTTCACACGACTCGCTGTGGAATCCCAGGAATACACCCGGCAGATAGAGTACGGCGTGAAAAACGGAAAGAGCCTGGAGAACTTCTATAACATCAGTTCGGTGCTGAATGGAGTGCGGCGCTGCTGCTCCTACACGAACGGCGTGTATATTTTTTCGGCTGATCACCGTCTGTTGTACCGGCTGAGCGACAGCGACGGCAGTGTAACGCGGTTCAGCGTGGACGACTTCACCGACGGCAGGGTCTACTCGGTGTACGACGACCAGCCTGGCGGGAGGTATATCCTGACTCTGCCGATATTCGGACGGGGCAACGAGGCGTGCGGCTACATGGTGCTGGATATCAGCCGGGACGCGGTGAACAACACGCTTTCCGACCTGGCGGAGGGTTACAGGCTCCAGGCAGCCGTACTGGCGGTATTGTGCTGGCTGTTCGGCGCGCTGCTGATGATACACGCCTGCCGCAGCCGGGAAAAGCTGTTCCGTCAGGGGACGCTTGTGATATCGGCAGTGGTATGCGCGCAGTCAGCGCTTGACGCGGCTGTGAGCGTGTTCAAATTCAGCGCCACTATCGAGAGCATCATACAGCAGTCGGTGTCGAAAATAACGATGTCGCTGCAAAACGACCTTGACACGGTGAACGAAAAGGGCGTGGCGCTGAGCAAGATATACGACCTGAACAGCTGGCTGATGGAAAATTACAAGGATATCCCGTTCATAGACAATCTTATCTATGACCGGAACTACAGAATAACCGCCGTCATATCCGACGGCTATATCAGCGAAAGAACATGGAGCTACGCAGCGACGCTGATACTGACGCTGCTGCTCTGCGCGGCGGCGGGGCTGCTGCTTACGGCGGCTGTGTCGCTGATTGAACGCTTTATCTATTCATACAGGAGGAAAAAACAGAATGGAAACATCCCAGGCGCTGAAAATACTGAATCACCGGAGGAGGGAGAATTCGTTCCTGATACGGACGCTGGAAAATGAGCCCTCCGCCGAGCGGTACTTCTGTGGAGATTCAGCGGCGGTGCTCGAGAAAAACACGGGATACTGGCTGTTCAGCATAGCGGATCGGGGGGATTTCAGAAAGCTGTACGATGAGATAGGCGGCGATATTGGAACATTCTACGTCAACACCTGCGCGCATATCCAGGAGATACAGGATATCTATCCCGATATCGTCGCGCACGAATACGTCCAGTATGTGCTGGATTCCGCAGATTACCGTCCGAATCCGGCGGCGGTGAATCCGGAGGTTTCGGTAGTGCCGCTGGACGAAAGCTGGGTGGAGTTCATACTGTCGCTCTACAAAAGTCCGGAATTCGGAAACGAGCCCTACATATCCGCCTGCGTGCGGAAGAATCCCGGCTTCGGCGCGTTGTGCGGCGGCGAGCGGGTAGGGTACGTCACGATACACCTCGATGGGGAGATAGGCTCGATGGTGATATCTGAAAAGGCGCGGGGAAAGGGTATAGGGCGCACGCTCATGCAGTACATAACCCCGAAATACGCCGAGCAGGCGAGCATAGGCTGTGGATTCGTGCTGCCTGACAACCGGTGCTCACAGCGCATGATGGTGAACTCCTGCTTCACTGCGCTGAATGAGAATATAATCTGGGCATACCACTGAAAGGAACAAAAACATGAAAGTCACTAAGTTACTGAAACGCCTGGGCGCGGCGGTGCTTGCGGCGGCAGCTCTGCTGACGTTCACTGCATGCGGCGCGGACGGCTCCAACGGCGGGACAATAGTCGAGGCGCAGCTCGGGAACAACGAGGGCGCCGGCGCGATAAACCGTGCCAGCAAGCCGATAAAGAAGCCCGGCGGAGGTAAATTCACCCTTGCCTACGTCGATATCGACCCGTACAATGAGACGTTCCGCATGCTGTATTACGTCATCGAGAGCTTAAAGGACGACGGCTGGATAAATTATGACGAGCTGCCGTTCGACCCGGAAACGGATTCGGATTCCCTTGCGCTGATGGACTGGCTCGCGGACAACGCCGAAAGCGAGTACATGGCGTTCGACAAGACTGCGCATTACTACACCACGGTAAGCTCCCAGGAGGAGATACGCGAAAGTCTTGAAAAGCACATCGAAAACCACGATATCGACGCGATACTTTCGATGGGAACATCGCCGTCGCTCATGCTGGAGAGCTTCGGATTCGACATTCCGCTACTGATGTATGCGGTGTCCGACCCGGTGGGTTCGGGACTTATAACCTCCGCGGAGGATTCCGGAAACCGGAATTACTGGGCGCATGTCGATTCCTCGGCGTATTCCAGACAGATGCAGTATTACTTCGATACGTTCGCATTCCGGAAAATCGGCTCGGTCTATGGCGACGAGGTAGTCTGCGCCATCCCGGATTACACCAGTGTAGCGGAGGAGAACGGATTCGAGATAGCCGGATACAAGCTGGAGCGCGAGAGCTTTGCGGACGAGGACGAGTACTATAAGCGGCTGGAGGAGATATACCGCAGAATGGTGCGTGAGGACGAGGTAGACGCGTATATCCTCAACACGGACGTCATCCCGTCCGTTGAAAAGGCGGCGGAGCTCATGCAGATATTCTACGACGCGAATATCCCGGTTGTCGCGCAGGTAGGCTCGGCGTATGTAAAGGGTGGAGCCGCGATGATGATAGTAGACCCTCGTGACGCAGTGGGCACTGGACCGTTCGTTTCGAACATCATCGGGTCAGTATTCAACGGCTCCGAGCCGGGCGACCTCGAGCAGGAGTACGTAAGCTCACCGTTCCTGACGCTGAATCTCGATGTAGCCGATGAGATAGGATATAAGCCGTCTTTCGAAATGCTGATAGCGTGCGAAAAGATAATCTGTTCGGAATGACGGGGAGGGTGACCAGATGATCAGGAAAGAAAAAAGGGCAGGAAAAAAATACTGGATATTAACAGTGTTCGCGGTGTTCATCGCGGTGGCGATGTCGTTCGTTTCCTGGCTTATCTACGCGGTTTTCTCGCAGAGCTACCGTGAGATAAAGCAGCAGTACTACGGCGTTGTTTCCCGGCAGATAGTCGAGGATATCGAGAACTCCATAAGAAACGGCAAGCAGATAGAGCGGTTCTACGGCATGGACAAGGTGCTGGGCGACATGCTGTCGCTGATAAGCACCGAGTCGGTCCCGATAAACACCGCGATAACGGACACCAGCGGCGGAGTTCTGTACTCGTCCTTTTCGGACAGCGCGGAAAAGACCGCGTACACGGCGCTGCTGCGGGACGAGAACGTCATTTATAACCTCGATTTCTCCGACGCGCAGACCAGCGATTACCGCATAGTGGATTCCGGAGAATATGAGATAATGCTCCAGCCGGTGCACGACCGCCAGGGCGCGCAGATAGGCGCGGTAGCGCTGTTCTACAGACTCGGAGATATCGAGACCGAGCTGCTCCAGCAGCGCCAGAACAGCAATATGGTGACGATGGTCTGCATAGGTGCGACGATATTGCTGCTTATTGCGTACTTTATCCTCATCCCGAGGTCCGTCACCGAGCATGAGAGCAGCGGAGACCCCGCGGCGGAGCTCGCGCACAAGCAGCGCGAGAACCGTTACATGTTCGTTATCCCGGTGCTGGCGATAATGGCGGGGCTGCTGGTGCAGTGCATGATATCCTACAACGAGTACCAGAAGCGCTACAAGGACGTGATGTTCGAGGGTGCGCAGGGTATCTCCTCCTACATAGGCGAGATAATCGACGACCTGCACGGAAAGGGCGTTTCCTACGACCGCATGAACGGGCTGGCAGATTACCTTGCCGACAAGGTGGTGGATTCCCCGCTGCTGTGGAATGTGAGCGTAGTGAACGTATACGCTGACACCTCCGATGTGCTGACCCGCAGCAGCGAATACAACGTGTCCCTCCGGATAGGCGGCAGCGACGGTCTGAACACGCATATAAACGTCGAGATATCCAAGGAATACATCGACGAAAAAATGATGGGCATGCTGCTGGTATTCGCGGTGACCTTCGCAGTGGCGCTCATCATGATATTCGAGCTGCTGAAGCTCCCGGATTCTATGTTCACGCGGCTCTCGCGGAACTTCCGGGAATCGCGGAGCGTGCAGGCGGGGGCGGTCGCGCCGGTACTGCGGCTGGGGTCGTTCATCGCGTACACCGGCATGTACGTCGGCATACCGTTTTCCAGCGTGCTGATAACCCAGTGGAACAAATCCATATTCGGGCTTCCGGTGACGCTGCTGGCGTCCATACCGATGACATCGGAGCTGCTTGCGACGATGCTCTGTTCGCTGCTGTTGCTGCCGGTCTACCGCCGTCTGAACCTGAAGCTGGTTTTCGCGGTCTCGACCCTGATATCCGCGGCGGCGAACTTCCTGTGCTTCTTCGCCACGTCGCCGGAGCAGCTGATAATACTGCGTTTCTGCTCCGGTATCGGCTTCGCGGGGATAAAGTACTCGCTGAACACGATAGTATCTCTCGGCTCGCTCACGCCTGAAAATACCACCGACAACCTTGCAGCGCTCAACGCCGGGCTTCTCGGCGGGATAACCTGCGGAGGTACGCTCGGCGCGGTCATCGCGAGCTCAATAAACGTCCACACTTCCTATCTCATCGCGGGGGTATTCATACTCGCGTTCGTTGTCGCGGTTATGGCGCTGTCCCCCTGGAAGCTGTTCAGTTCTAACAACGACGGCGGAAAGCAGACTTCCGGCAGCAGATTCGGCGCGCTGTCGCTTATCGTCAAGCCGTCGTTCATCAGGTACGCGCTGCTGGTGGCTATCCCGATGAACGTCGGACTGATGTTCGTTGTTGCGTTCTTCCCGGGATTCGTAGGTTCGCTGGGACTTCCCGACGTAACGACCTCTTACGGCTACCTCATCAACGGACTGATAGGCATCTACGTTGGACCCGCTCTGCTGAAAGCTCTGTCCGGAAAGCTCGGCAGGACTGCCTGCGTTGTTATCTCGCTGCTGATTGCGGCGGTGTCAGTGCTGATACTGAATATCAGCGTGCCGCTGGTGATAGTGCTTGTCAGCGTGGCTCTGCTGGGGCTGTTCGACGGATTCGGCACTCCCGCCACCAGCGACTATTACGTCAACATGCCGGTCGTCAGGGAAGCCGGCGTGAGCCAGGGACTTGCAATGCTGAACGTTGTCGGCAGCGTCGTACAGACGTTCAGCCCGGTGCTTTATTCCGCGATACTTGCCAGCGGGACGGCGGGCACGAATATAATGGGATTCTCATTCATCGCGGCGGCGGTGCTGTTCCTGGTGACGCTTAGAATGGACTCGGAAAAGAAGCAGAAAACTGGCTCATTGAACTAACGTGTAAGGAGGAGAGCATGAACACCTACGCAGAAAAAAAGAGGGCTGCGCTCCCGACGAAGCAGGCGCGCGCGGCGCAGAAAAGCGGCGACGAGCTGCTGCGGAGCGGCCTTGCGGCGCTGCACAGCCGTCCGGCGTCGCTTCCCGGGGAGCTGGGTGCGAAGATACGCGAGCGCTGCGGTATAGACCCGTCTGCGGTGAGGGTATTCCGTGACGACGGACTGGGAGACCTGGGGCAGAAAGCATACGCCAAGGGCTCCGAGATACACCTGTCCAGCGGCGTCAGCACCTCCGGCGAGGCGGGGGAGCGCGTGATACTCCACGAAGCGGCGCACATCGCGCAGCAGGGAGGCCACGCCGTGACCGGAGCCATCAACGACGATCCTGCGCTGGAGCAGCAGGCGGACAATGTGGCAGCAGGCGGGGTAATGCAGGGCAGCTTTTCGGCTCCGATGAATTCCGAGAGCGCACCGATACAGGGCTGGGCGCCCTGGGACAAGGCAAAGAAGAAGTTCGCCGAATACAAGGCGAACGACGCGAAGCGTACAGCCGCCTTTGCGGAGGGCACCTCCCTTGGAAATAAGCACCTTGACCGCCTGGTGGCGGCAAACGACTGGGTGCGGGACAAAATGGACGATTTCCACGACTTCCGCAGCGACGTCAGACACAGGATAGCCGACAAATACCACGGAAGCAGGCTTGAAAGCGGCGTGAATGCGACCAAATCAGCGCTGAGCACTGCCGGGCATTGGGCAGCCGACAAGGCTAAGGCAGCCGGAGGGTGGATATCCGACAAGGCGGGCGCCGCCGGGAATGCGATAAAGGGAAGTAAGCTCGGACAGTGGGTCAGCCGCAAAAAGGAGGAGCGTGCGAAGAAAAAAGCGGAGGAAGCTCTCAAGCCAAAGGAGCCAGGAAAGGTCAGCCAGTTCTTCACTGGCGCAAAGAACTGGGTAGCCGACAAGGCGACATCCGCCGGGAACGCAATAAAGGAAAGTAAGCTGGGACAGTGGGTCAGCCGCAAAAAGGAGGAGCACGCGAAGAAGAAAGCGGAGGAAGCCCAGAAAGAGCCCGGCTGGTTCAAGAAAACAGCAGCAGCGGCGGGACAGAAGATAAAGAGCGGCGCAGGCTGGGTCAAGGATAAGGCGGTCAGCGCCGGAAAATGGGCGATGAAGAAGAAAGAGGACATCTCCGACTGGATAGAGGATAAAAAGCAGGCGTATGCCGACCACGACGACCAGCGCTATCTCAAGCGGCTGGTACGGATGGGCGGCGCGGAGGCGCTGAATGCGATAGCCCTGGCGGACCAGGACCTCAAGCATGGAAAGTACAGCGGCAATGTCAAGCACCGCGCCGAGGTGCTCCAGGATTACGACGAAGAGAAGCGCAGCTTCATGACCGACCAGGAATCCGCTGCGGCGAAGGCTGCGGAGGAAGCCGCACCGATAAGCGTGGATAAGGTGCTGGATATGGCGGGGGATAATATTGAGCTTGTCGGGGATGTGATGTCAGACCATTCCGCGATAAAGCGCGGCAATTCCCAGCAGGCAGCCCTGGACACCATGGACGCTGTAAGCGGCGCGATGGAGTACGCGGTGAAAGCCGGCGACAAGTTCAGAATACCGGTCATCTCCACTATCGGGGATATCACAGATATAGGTACAACAGTCGGGAAGCTGGGCGTCCACGCCCACCAGAAGCACAAGCTGAGCGGCATTGACGAAGCCGGGCTGACCGAGGGCGTAGACAAGGCGGATCAGAAATTCATGCGGATAGCGCACAAGGGCTACGGCACCCAGCTCAACGGAGAGCTGCGCGGCGGCGTGGGAGACATCCTGAAATTCGGGGTATCCGCGCTGGGAGACGGGCTGTCCATCGCGACCGGAGGCGTCAGCGAAGCCGTTGCGGAGAGCCTGGGCAGCTTCATCGACAACCAGGTTAACAGCATGAACGAGGCAGAGCGCGAGGATACCGACCGCCGGATAAGCTATGAGGATATATTCGGCAGCGTGGATGCCGCCAAGGCGTTCAAGCACAGGCACGGTCTTGATAAGGGAACGCTGGATATCCTGATGAAGCGGAATACCGGCTCACGCTCGATGGGCGACCTTGCGAACAGGTCGCGCTATGAGGCGGCGCGGGTCAATCACCAGTACCTTTCCAGAAGCGGGAACAATGCCGCAAAGAGCATGATGGCGGCGTTCGGCGAGAAGAATTTCGACCAGACTCCGCTAAGCATGATAGACGACAAGATGGGTCAGACGCAGACTCTCGAAGAAATGAGGAAGCGCATGAGGACCGCATATTAAAGGAGAAAACAATGACCATACTTGAGAAACTGCTGGAATCGTTCCAGAACGACAATATAGCCGGAGAGATAGACAGCTCCGACGGCACCGAAACGCTGCGTATAGCTCCCGACCAGATGGGACCAGACAGCGACGGTATAGTCGTCATGGAGATATGCCGCATACCGATAGACGATGAGAGCGGCTGCAGCTACTACCAGCTCTACACGACCATATTCAAGGACCTGGAGCCTGAAAAATACCCTGCAACGCTTGCCAGCCTGAACGAGATAAACCTCAGCACCGTGCTGGGAAATTACGGAATACTGACGAGCCACCGGATGCTGTATCACAAGTACACGTTGCGCGTCGGAGCATGCCCCGGCGAGGAGCTAGCTAAGGCGCTGTACGGCACGGCTTACGACCTGCTTGGTATCATCGACAATGACATGCCGGAGCTCGCGAAAGCGATAAACTGACAATATTGCCGCCCCCCGCCGGGAACTGACCGGCGGGGGCGATTTGCGGTATAAATAGATTCGTGAAATATACCAAATATACATATATAAATCGGTAGAAGTTCTACGCTATCGGTAGAAGTTCTACGCTAGAATTGACAAATCGTTCACAAACATATTGACAATGTGTTGTATTTGTGATAAAATTGATGTGCGCTAAGAAACCTGTTATATACTGATTCTCCCAAAGGTGTGCAGAATACCACAGCTTTATGGGAGATTTTCTATGTGCAGAATAACGGGGCAGAGAGAAAAAAGCCCCGAAACGGAGGAGAAATATGATAATTGCATCGATTCTTGCCGTTGTGGTATTTGTAGTCATGTTCATCATGGCTGCAAGGGACAGGCTGTCCCGCCCGGCGACAATGGGCATGAGCGCAGTCGGAGCGGTACTTCTGCTTTTCGGCACGTTCATGGGACTCAGCAGCAGCGATGATGAAATGCTCATCGCACAGATAGTTGCTGTACTGATTTTTGTGGTGATGTTCGTTCTCATCATCATGGACAAGATAGAGCGACACATCGTGACCCTGTGCTGCGGACTTGCGACGCTGGTCATGGTATTCGGCATCTGCCTCAAGAGCTTTGACGCAGTTTGGTCAACGCTGAATGTCGCAAACATCTTCACACCCGGATTCTGGTACACTGCGGGCGCTTCCGAAGAAAGCTCCAGCGGTATAAACTGGGCGACGATAATCTTTATCGCCGGCATGATGATAATGGTAGAGGGTATGGCTAAGGCAGGATTCTTCCGCTGGCTGTGCATGACCCTTGCAAAGGCCGTAAAGTACAAGGTGGTCCCGCTGTTCATCACGTTCATGCTGATGTCCGCGGTGCTCTCGATGTTCATCGACAGTATCACGGTCATACTGTTCCTCGCGGCTGTTACCGTTGAGCTGGCGCAGCTCCTGAAGTTCAACCCGATACCGATGATACTTTCAGAGGTGTTCTGCGCGAACCTCGGCGGCTCTGCGACAATGTGCGGCGACCCGCCAAACATCATCGTCGGTACATCCCTGGGCTATTCCTTCGCGGACTTCCTTACAAACACCGGCGTTATCGCAGGCATCTGCCTCGTTTTCGTTGTATTCTACTTCCTGCTGATTTTCAGAAAGGACCTCAAGGAAGCCGGAAAGTCCCAGATAGACATTTCATCCATGCCTGACCCCAAGGAAGCCATCACTGACAAGCGCAGCTTCATCATCAGCATCGTTATCTTCCTCTGCGCGGTCGTAATGCTGGTAACTCACGCGCAGACCGGACTTACAGTCGCGTTCATCGGCACGGTCATCGCGATACTTACGCTCGTGACCTCCGGAAAGCACGCCCTGGAGCTCATCAAGAAAGTAGACTATAAGACCCTGCTGTTTTTCATCGGACTTTTCGTAGTCGTAGGCGGACTTGAGCAGACTAATGTCCTCGAGCTTGTCGCAAACTTCATCGAGATGATAAGCGGCGGCAACGTTATCTTCGTTATCATCATCATCGTATGGCTGTCTGCGATCGCAAGCTCCATCGTGGACAACATCCCGTTCGCAGCGACCATGGTTCCCGTCATCAAGGGACTTGCAGCGGCAAGCGGCACCCTCGACCCGGCGTACCTTTCCGTACTCGCATGGTCTCTGTCCCTCGGTACTGACATCGGCGGCAGCGCAACTCCCATCGGAGCCTCCGCAAACGTTGTCGGCACCTCCGTTTCCGCAAAGCACGGACACCCCATCAGCTGGGGCAGATACCTCAAGGCGTGCGTACCCGCGACCGTACTCGTTCTCGCGATATGCACAGTGATGATCTTCGTAAGATATGGCGCAGAGCTCGGGCTCTGATAAGAAGTAACTACCCGGCGGCTGGAATGTCGGCCGCCGGACAATAAAAAAGGAGGTAAACTCAATGGCAAAACAACTGATAATCTCCGTTGGACGTGAATTCGGAAGCGGCGGACACATCGTTGCGGCAAAGCTCGCGGAGCATTTCGGACTTCCGCTCTACGACAGCAACATACTCGCCGAGATAGCGAAGAAGAACAACACCAGCGCAGAGTACCTCAGCAAGTACGACGAGAGTGCGCGCAACCTGTTTTTCTCCCGCACCGTCAACGGATTCAGCAACTCTCCGGAGGAGATAATCGCGCAGATGCAGTTCGACTACATCAAGCAGAAGGCTGACGAGGGCGAGAGCTTCGTAGTTATCGGAAGATGCGCGGATTATATCCTGCGCGAGAATCTCGGGCTGGTCCGCATATTCGTGCTGGGCGACACCGACGCGAAGATAAAGCGCACCGCAGAGCGCGAGGGAATCTCGGAGGAAAAGGCGAAAGCGCGTATGCTCCAGGCTGACAAGCGCCGCAAGTACTTCCACAACACCCACAGCGAAAATAAGTGGGGCGATTCCCGCAGCTATGACGTTACGGTGAATTCCTCCAAGCTCGGACTTGACGCCACCGCAGAGCTGCTGATAAAGTACGTCGAGCTGAAAAACGCAGAATAAATCCCGGCCATCCGGTCCAATAATACAAAAGGATGCGTCAGCCATGCTGGAGAACATACCATTCCGCGAGCCGTTTTCATTGAAAGACAGCGTGAGCTGCCGCCGTTATCAGATGTGCAGCCGCACTCCCTGAGAGCGCTGACACGCTTCAAGATGCTGCTGGTGCTTGTAAAGCAGTAATAGAAAAAGTGCACAACTTTAAGCTGTGCACTTTGTGCTTTTATACGAAAAATCCCCCCGCTGCCGGGGGGATATGGTCACTTAGCAAGGGACGCGATAAGCTCGTTTACAGGGATATCGAGGTACTTTGCGATAGTGATGAGCTCAATATCAGTGATGAAGCGCTGACCGGATTCCATACGCTGAACTGCATTCTTGTCTACAACAAGACCCAGCTCTGCGAGGTCGTCAGCGACCTGACGCTGGGAGATGCCGCGTGCCTTGCGGACTTCGCGCATTTTGATACCTAAGAGATTTTTTCTGCCGTTTGCCTGATTCTTGAACATTTTTGGATCCTCCTGTCCATGGTTGTTTGCAGGTTAATTATAACGCATTTGTAATCAAAAATCAATACCCACCCGATGTGTCAAATTTAAATCCGACGGTACATGTTAATACTAGTCTGAACAAAAGTATTTCATTTTATTAATGTAATTAGACGCACAAACCTAAAATTTATTCGTGACATCAAACGATTTGCAACGATGGGTACAATTGTGTAGCTGATATGTGTCATTTTAGGCTAATTGTATCTTAACCCGCTCAAATACTTGTGTTGCACAGTATGGGAATAAACTAATTTACCGGATTTGCCGACTGATTTAGTTTTGAAATCTTAATATTAACGGACTTTTAACGAGGGAATACAATTATCTGCCAAATTTAGCATCGTTAATCATATCTAGACGTATGTGATATAACCTGTATACGAAAAAAATATACCACCTGGAACAGGTTTGCGGGATTCTTATTATTTCGCATATTCAAAGGCGTGAGCGGGTTCAGAACTGAGCTCAGCGTACATCTGTGCGCATTGTAAGTCAGCGTATAAACCTGCTCTTTTGTAACGGATGTTGCGAAACGTCGCATGCTGGAAAGGAAAACCATACATGAAAACAATACTTAAAAGTTACACAGAACTGACCCTTGACGAGCTCTACGCGATAATGAAGCTACGCGTTGACGTATTCGTGGTGGAGCAGAACTGCCCCTATCACGAGCTCGATGGACTTGATAAGTCCGCGCACCACCTATGGCTTGAGGACGAGCAGGGGATAGCTGCGTACCTCCGCATCCTACCGCCGGGAGCGGTATTCACTGAACCGGCGCTCGGCAGGGTGATTTCAGCAAGACGGCGCTGCGGAGTCGGCTCGGTGCTGCTGAAAGAAGGAATTCAAGCGGTGCAGCGGCTGTACGGAAACTCCGCCATTACAATCGAGGCTCAGGTCTACGCGAAGCCGTTCTACGAAAAAGCTGGATTCGTCCAGGTCTCGGAACCGTTTGATGAGGACGGTATCCCGCATATACGCATGCGCCGGGAGCCGGTCAGGTAAATTTGCACAAATTCTGCGGCTTTTTGTTGCAATTTTAACAGAAACGTGTTATAATATTATAATACAATTGCATTATACAGTTTATCGAAAAAGTAGCTTTTGCCTGCGAAGCAGGAATTTGTAATCCGTTATTTTCCTCGGCTCTGCCGAGGAAAATAACACTTCTATCCCAGCAAGTGTGCGGGTTGGCGGCAAAGCCGCCAAGACGTGCGCGCGGCTGGGATGTTCGGCGGAAAAGTCCCAACGGGACTTTTTCGACGGTCTCTATAATGCAATTGCATTATATTTTCACGTTTTGAAAAAAGGGAGTGAACGCAGTGGACGTCAAAGTCGGCGATATACTTGTGATGAAAAAGGTGCATCCCGGCTGCGGGAGCGACAAGATGCTGGTACAGCGCTGCGGCGCGGATTTCAGGCTGTGCTGTCAGGGCTGCGGGCACGTGTTCATGATACCCCGCTCCAAATGCGAGAAGAAGATAAGATCCATACTCCGTGAAACGGAATCCTCCGAGCGTTAGCAGTGTGAATTTCCACACAGAACAACGCATGGAGGTAAACTATGAACGAAAAACTTATAATGGCTGAAGCGCGCTACGATGAGATAAGCGCCAAGCTGTCCGACCCGGCGGTCATAGCCGACAACAAGCTCTACCGCGACCTGATGAGGGAACACAAGAGCCTGACTCCGCTGATGGAGGTCTGGCAGAAATACAAAAAAGCCCAGCGCAGCTTTGACGACGCGGTCGAAGCGCTGAACGAAGCCGGCTCCGATGCGGAGCTGAAAGAGCTTGCCCAGAGCGAGTACGACGAGAACAAAGCGGAGATGGAGCGGCTCTCCGAGGAGCTGAAGATACTGCTCCTCCCGAAAGACCCGGACGACGACCGCAGCTGCATAATCGAGATACGCGCCGGTGCAGGCGGCGAGGAAGCCGCGCTGTTCGCCAACTCGCTGCTGAGAATGTACAGCATGTACGCGGCGCGTCAGGGCTGGAAAGTCGAGGAGATAGATTCCAACCCCACCGAGCTGGGCGGCTACCGCGAGGTGAGCTTCCTGGTGGAGGGCGAGGGCGTTTTCGCGAAGATGAAGTACGAAAGCGGCGTCCACCGCGTGCAGCGCGTTCCGGAAACGGAATCCCAGGGGCGCATACAGACCTCCACGGTGACGGTGGCGGTGCTTCCCGAAGCTGAGGAGGTAGACGTGGAGATAAACCCCGCCGACCTGATGATAGAGACGTTCCGCTCCAGCGGCGCGGGCGGTCAGCACATCAACAAGACGGAATCCGCGATACGCATAATCCACAAGCCCACCGGGACTGTGGTGGAGTGCCAGGAGGAGCGTTCCCAGTTCAAGAACAAGGAAAAGGCGCTGAAAAAGCTGTACAGCAAGCTCTACGAAGCGAAGCTGGAAGCCCGCGACAGCGCCATCGCCGAGGAGCGCCGGATACAGGTAGGCACAGGCGACCGCTCCGAGCGGATACGCACCTACAACTTCCCGCAGTCCCGCGTCACCGACCACCGCATAGGGCTGACGCTCTACAAGCTGGACGAGATGATGAACGGCGGCTGCGACGAGGTTTTCGAAGCGCTGCGGCTCGCGGACCAGACTGCGAAGCTCCTGAAGCAGCAATAAGAAAGGAAATGACCAGATTGAATACAGAGCTCCTGCCGTTTTCCGAGCAGTCTGCGAAGAAAGCGGCTGAAATAATGGCGGCTGGCGGCGTAGTCGGGATACCTACCGAGACGGTCTACGGATTGGCTGCGGACGCCCGCAACGAAGCCGCAGTACGCAGCATTTTCGAAGCGAAAGGACGTCCGCAGGATAATCCGCTGATAGTCCACATAAGCGCGCTGGAGCAGCTCCCGCCGCTGGTGCGGGAGATACCTCCGCTGGCGCTGAAAATCGCTGAGAAATACTGGCCGGGACCGCTCACGATGATATTCCCGAAGTCGGAGCTGATACCCAGCGCGACCAGCGGCGGACTTGACACCGTTGCGGTCAGAATGCCGGAAAGTCCCGCTGCAAGGGCGATAATCGACGCCTGCGGATTCCCGCTTGCGGCGCCGTCCGCTAACCTTTCGGGAAGTCCCAGCCCTACCACTGCCCAGCATGTCATGAACGACATGAACGGCAGAGTACCGCTGATAATCGACGGCGGGGAGTGCCGCTGCGGCGTGGAGAGCACGGTGCTGTGCTTCCCGGCAGCTGACCGCGTGAGGATACTCCGCCCGGGTGGAGTGACGGCGGAAATGCTGTCGGAGCTGTGCCAGGTGGACATCGACCCGGCGGTGACTTCCGAGCCGCCTAAGGGCGCAAAGGTACTCTCCCCGGGAATGAAATACAAGCACTATTCCCCGAAAGCGGAGGTGTACATCGTCAACGCCCACGGGAAACAGTTCGAGGAATGGTGCATGTCGCATTCCGGCGAGGGTACGCTGTCGCTGTCGGCTGACCCGGTGGAGCACGGGATGTTCCGCTGCTTCGGAAGGGACACCGCCGAGCAGGCGCACCGGCTGTTCGCGCTGCTCCGCGAAGCCGACGACGAGGGCGCTAAAACCGTCTACGTCGAAATGCCGTCACAGGAGGGCATCGGGCTTGCGGTTTACAATCGGCTGCTCCGGGCGGCGGCGTTCAGGGTGATAGAGCCATGAGCAGACTTATCGTAGGGCTGACCGGAATGTCCGGGGCGGGGAAGTCAACCGTCTGCCGGGCGTTCGCAGAGAGCGGCTTTGAGGTCATCGACTGCGACCGCTCCGCAAGGGAGGTCGTACTTCCCGGCAGCCCGGCACTGGACGAGCTGCGCGACAGGCTGTCGCCGGAGCTGATACTCCCGGACGGCACCCTCGACCGCAGGAAAACTGCGGAGCTGATATTCCACAGCGAGGAAAAACGCGCGCTGTTCAACAAAATAATTTACCCCTATATTACATATAATATCGCGGAAAAGCTGAAACGCGCGGGAAACTACGCTCTGTTGGACGCTCCCACGCTGTTCGAAGCGCGGCTGGAGTTCCTGTGCGACAGCATAGTGAGCGTGACCGCAGACCCGGAGAACTGCGTGCAGCGCATAATGAAGCGCGACAGCATCCACGAGGAGCTTGCCCGGGCACGGCTGAAAAGTCAGCACGGCGCGGATTTCTACCAGCGGCGCAGCGAATACTGTATTGAAAACAACGGCACGCAGCAGCAGCTCGCGGAAGCTGCGCAGGGCGTTATCTCTCAACTGAAAGGCGGCAAATGACAAAATATCGCAAGAAACGGCGCGTACTCCCGGTGGTGATCATTATCGCGCTGATCGCGGCGCTGCTGGGTACGGCGGGTTGGTTCGGCTGGAGATATTTCCAGCGGTACACTCATCCGCTGCGCTATGAAAGCTACGTTGAGAAGTACTCCCGGGAAAACGGGCTCGACAAGTACCTCGTCTACGCAGTGATAAAGACCGAGAGCGGATTCGACCCGTCTGCGGTTTCGAACGTAGGCGCGCGGGGGCTTATGCAGATAATGGAAGACACCTTCGATTGGGTGAAGTTCCGGCTGGGCGACGAGGACACGCGTTACCTCGACATGTACGACCCCGAAACGAATATCCGCTACGGCTGCTGGCTGGTCGGGTACCTCTATAACGAGTTCGGCGATGTTGATACCGCCATGGCGGCGTACCACGCGGGGCGCGGGCAGGTAAATGCATGGCTCGATGATAAGGAGTATTCCTCCGACGGCGTACATCTGGACGTTATCCCGATATCTGACACGGCGCATTACGTCGATAAGATAGACCGGGCAATGGACACATACAAAAATCTTTATGAATAGAAAGGATAGAAACCATGGCTAAGGAAAAGTTAACTGTAAAGGAATTAAAGGAAAAGCTGTTCGCAGACAAGAAGAACGCCGTTCTCCGCATGTCTGAGGATGAGCTGAAGAAGTGCGACAAGTTCTGCGAGGGCTACAAGGCGTTCCTGGACATCGCAAAGACCGAGCGCGAGGCGGCAGCCGAGATAGTTAAGATGGCTAAGGCGCGCGGCTACGTTGAGTTCAGCGCGAAGAACAAGTACAAGCCCGGCGACAAGGTTTACTACCTCAACCGCGAGAAGTCCGTTATCCTTGCCGTTATCGGCAGGGAGTCAATCGAGAACGGTGTGAATCTGGTGGCTGCGCACATCGACTCCCCGCGCCTTGACATGAAGCAGAATCCGCTCTACGAAAAGGACGAAGTAGCTTACTTCAAGACCCACTACTACGGCGGTATCAAGAAGTACCAGTGGCCGACCGTTCCGCTGTCCCTCCACGGCGTTATCATCAAGGCTGACGGCACCAAGGTAACGGTAAACATCGGCGAGGACGAGAATGACCCGGTATTCTGCGTATCCGACCTGCTCCCGCACCTTGCAGACGAGCAGTACAAGCGTCCGGCTCCCAAGCTCATCAAGGGCGAGGAGCTGAATATCATCATCGGCAGCCGTCCGTTCAGGGACGACGAGGGCAGCGAGCTTGTAAAGCTGAACATCATGATGATACTCAACGAGAAGTACGGCATTGTCGAGTCCGACTTTATCTCTGCGGAGCTTGAGGCAGTCCCCGCATTCAAGGCAAAGGACGTAGGCTTTGACAGGAGCCTGGTCGGCGCTTACGGTCAGGACGACAGAGTGTGCGCGTACACCGAGCTGATGGCAGTCCTGGAGCTTGAGAACCCCGAAAAGACCGCAGTAGCTATCCTCACCGACAAGGAGGAGACCGGCTCCGACGGCAACACCGGACTGCGTTCTGCTTACCTGCGCTACTTCATCGCCGACCTGGCTGCGACCTTCGGCGTAAGGGGCAGAACTGTGTTGCATAATTCCCGCTGCCTGTCCGCTGACGTTAACGCGGCGTTCGACCCGACATTCCCCGACGTGTTCGAAAAGCGCAATGCAGCGCTGCTCAACGGCGGCGTGTGCGTTACCAAGTACACAGGCTCCCGCGGCAAGAGCGGCACGTCCGACGCGTCCGCAGAGTTCGCCGGCGAGGTACGCAGACTGCTTGACACCGAGGGCGTTATCTGGCAGACCGGCGAGCTCGGCAAGGTAGACATCGGCGGCGGCGGAACCGTAGCGGCGTATATCGCTAACCTCGACGTCAACACTATCGACGTGGGAGTTCCGGTGCTGTCCATGCACGCTCCGTTCGAGATAACCGCAAAGACCGATATATGGGCTGCCTACAGGGCTTTCGCGGCTTTTGTGAATAACTGATTCCGACTGGAAAATAGTGGGATGACGGGTGTGACGGGTTTACCTAACCCTTTTTATAAAAATTGAAAACAATAAATATATAAAAGAAGTTATAGTAAGCCGTCACACCCGTCACCGACCTGTTTAAACCGGAAAACTTGTACAAATTCACCGTCACCTCTGCATAGACATAGAATATGCAGAGGTGATACTGATGATGGGAGAAAAAACGCGCTGCGGGCTGCGGAAGCTCGGCGTGAAGCTGATAGCGGCGGCGCTGATATTGATAGGGCTGACGTTCCTTGTGGACCTCAGCTTCCGCCCGGTGGTGGAAACTGTGAACTACAACGAATGTCACTCGGCGGTGTCGTCGATGATAAACCGCTCGATAGAAGCGGAGCTTGAGCGCGAGGATGTGGATTACTCCTCGCTTGTGACGATACAGCGGGACGACAGCGGCGCGGTCACGTCCATCGAGAGCAACGCGATGAACATCAACCGCCTGAAAAACAACATAGCAAGCCGCCTTGAGCGGGAGCTCGACCGCATGAGCAGCATTGACATAATGATACCGGTCGGCACGCTGACGGGCTTGCAGCTGCTTCACGGGCGCGGATTCGACGTCGGAATGACGGTCAGCCCGGTGGGCTACGCGCAGACCGCGATAGTCAGCGAGTTCACCGAAGCGGGGCTCAATCAGACCCGTCACCGGATAGTTATACATATCGAAGTGACCGCGGACGCAGTGATACCCGGATTCTCGTCGCGAGTGCCGGTGTCCGCGTCGATAGTCGCGGCGGAAACGATAATCGTAGGAAAGATACCCGACGCCTACACGCACGTTGTCGCGGGAGATACCGACCTTGTGGGTCTGCTCCAGGACTACGGCGCGGTATTAGACTGAACGGAGGTTCAAATGGAATTCAAGGAAGCTGAAAACCGCGCGGCAGAGCTCCGCGCCACGATCGAAAAGCACAATCACAACTACTACGACCTGGACTCCCCGACCATCGAGGACGACGAGTACGACGCGCTCATGCGGGAGCTGCGCGGCATAGAGCAGCAGTTTCCGGAGCTCTCCACGCCGGATTCCCCGACTCACCGCGTCGGCGGAACGGTCAGCAGCAGCTTCGAGAAAGTCACCCACACGGTCCAGATGGGGTCGCTCCAGGACGTTTTCAGTGAGGACGAGGTGCGCGGATTCCTTTCCGGCGTGATGGAGCAGGGCGCGAATGAATTCACGGTAGAGCCGAAAATCGACGGGCTTTCCGTGTCGCTGGAGTACGAAAACGGAGTGTTCACCCGCGGCTCTACGCGCGGGGACGGCTTCGTCGGGGAGGACATCACCGCCAACCTGAAAACTATCCGCTCCATTCCGCTCAAGCTAGAAAACGCCCCGGAATTCATCGAGGTGCGCGGCGAGGTCTACATGCCCCGGAAGAGCTTCGCCAAGCTCTGCGAGGAGCAGGAGCGCCTGGGCGAGCCGCTACCGAAGAATCCGAGAAACGCCGCCGCAGGCTCCCTCCGCCAGAAAGACAGCTCCGTTACTGCGAAGCGGAAGCTCGATATTTTCGTGTTCAACCTCCAGCAGCTGCGCGGAAAGGAGCTTTCCAGCCACTCCGAGTCGCTGGATTACATGCACAGCCTTGGATTCACGGTCATTCCGGATTACCGCGTAGTCCATACCGCAGATGAAGTGATAGAGCGTATCCGCGAGATAGGCGAAATGCGCCGCAGCCTGCCGTTTGACATTGACGGCGCGGTGGTCAAGGTGAACGATTTCGCGATGCGTGCGGAGATAGGCTTCACCACGAAAGTCCCGAAGTGGGCGGTGGCGTTCAAATATCCCCCGGAGGAAAAGGAAACCACCCTCAACGAGATAGAGATAAATGTCGGCAGGACCGGAGCGCTTACTCCGGTAGCGGTTTTCGACCCGGTGCAGCTTGCAGGGACTACAGTTTCCCGCGCGATACTCCACAATCAGGACATCATCTCCGACAAGGATATCCGCGTCGGCGACCGTATCGTGGTTCGCAAGGCGGGGGACATCATCCCGGAGGTAGTCCGCAGCGTGTCGCACCGCGACGGCTCACAGCCGTACTTTATTCCCAACGTCTGCCCGATATGCGGCGCGGAAGCGCTCCGTGACGAGGACGAGGCTGTTATACGCTGCCAGAATATCGACTGCCCGGCGCAGCTGGCGCGTTCGATAGAGCATTTCGCGAGCCGCAACGCAATGAACATCGAGGGACTTGGCGAAGCGATAGTCCAGCAGCTGCTTGACAACAAGTTCGTTTCCAATGTAGCTGACCTCTATGAGCTGGACGTGCAGACCGTAATGCAGGTAACCGGAGGCATGAAGTCGGCGGAAAATCTGATAAATTCCATCGAGAATTCGAAGAAAGCGAGCCTTGACCGGCTGGTATTCGCGCTGGGCATACGCGGGATTGGACAGCGCGCGGCAAAGCTGCTGTGCGAGAAGTTCGGCAGCATGGAAGCCATCATGGAAGCTCTCCCACTGGAGATTTGCAGCATAGACGGTTTCGGCGACATCATGGCGGATTCGGTCTACAACGCAATGCAGGAGCCGCACCGCATAAAGCTCATCGAGCGGCTGAAAAACCACGGCGTGAACATGACCTACGACAGCGGCAAGGTGTCAGACGAGCTTGCCGGGAAAACCTTCGTCCTGACGGGAACGCTCCCGACGCTGACCCGCGACCAGGCGAAAAAGCTCATTGAGGAGCGCGGCGGAAAATGCTCCGGCTCCGTCAGCAAAAAGACGACCTACGTCCTCGCGGGCGAGGAAGCGGGCAGCAAGCTGACAAAGGCGCAGGAACTGGGGATAACGATAATCTCCGAGCAGGAATTCCGCGACATGATTAATTGACCATAAAAAGGGACTGCCGGATAAGCAGTCCCTTTCTTATTACCGCCGAAGGCGGCACATAAATTCCGAATTAAGAATTCCGAATTCTGAATTTAGAATATGCTGCACTTGACGGAGGTGTTTTTCAGCCCAAGCTCGCTGTTGACAACGGTCTCGCCCCAGTCGGAAAGCACCGAGCCGTCCCACTCGTTCGCAAGGTCGAGGTACTCGACTCCGCCGCCGTTGCCTTTCCAGCTCCAGGCGAGCCAGCCGATACCGTTGTCGTTGCAGTATTCGAGTATGTACTCCTCGTCAACGTCGCCGTCGGTGTGATTCCAGCCGAATTCGCCGACTACCATGCACAGACCCTTGTCGGTGGAAAGCTTGATATTACGGGCGATGGTCGCCTTGTTCTTTCCGGCAGTGCCGTACATATGTACGGAGAACATCGTGTTCGCGTCCGGGTCAGCGGCGAAAACCTGCTCGCCGAAGTCGGTTATGCTCTGCCCGTACTGTCCCCAGCCAGCGGCGTCCACCATGATGGTGTTCTTTATTCCGGCTTCACGCAGCCTGGAAATTACGGAGGTGTAACCGTCGCACCAGGTCTGACCGTCCCAGTTTCCGACCCATTCGTTGGCGATGTTGAGGATAACGTAGCTCTCCTTTCCGATGAGCGCGTCCTTTACGTCTGTCCAGTAGTCCGCGGCGGTTTCCAGCAGGGAAGCGTCGTCCTTTCCGGTGATGTCGTGGACCTCGAGGATCGCTATCATTCCTAGCTCCCTGCATTTGTCGGTGAGCTTGTTCAGGCTCTCAACGCTGTCCCGGGTGTACTGCTGACCACTTCCGCATACTATCCGGACGGTGTTCGCTCCGGTCGCGGCTATCGCGTCAAGCGCGGTGTCATCCTGCGCCGTGAACCAGGAATGCGGGTGATTTATCCCGCGCATGATGAATTCGTTCCCGTTGGCGTCAAGCAGCTTCGTACCGCTGACTGTGAATCCTGCATGCTGGCTCTGTTCGTCGGAAGCGCCGGGAGTTTCAGCGGTTTCCGCGGTCTGCGTTATCTGTTCTGCTGTGGAGATGACCTCACTGGGAGTGACGGGAGTTTTCACGCAGCCGGTGGAGAGCGTCAACACAGCGGCGAGCATTGCTGCAAATAGTTTGTTCATTTTTCGTCCTTTCGAATGTAATGGTTTTCATGGGCTGTATCCATTATAGCATGTTTTTGACGGTAATACAAGTAGATTTGCGGAATTGTCGTCGTATTTCGGGGGAGTGTTTACAATTAATGGCGCTTTCACGGAAATATTTGCGCGACCGGATTTCCGGCTATTGACAACCGGAAAGAGCAGTGCTATAATGATAATATCTATAAGTATATATAAGACCGCCTGCGTGAATCGTGTGACCGGGGAAACGGGCGGTATTGAGGGAAAATATGAACAGAATAACCAAAGCCGTCTGCGCAGTGCTTGCGGCGGCGACGCTTTGCAGCTGCTCCTCACAGGGCAGTCAGGGCGCGCATGGCGTTAGCGTAGCGGATTTCGCCGACCACTCCGTGAGCGAAGCGACAACTCCGACCGCGCTGACCGAGCAGTCCGCGACCTCCGCGCCGGAAACCGCATGGAGCCGCACCAAGCCGTCAACAGACCCTGCTTCCGAGCCAGAAGCCGACCCGGAGCACACTACCAGCGTTTCCGTCCCGGAATCCGTAGACCCGCAGGAAAGCGCAGCTCCCGCAGAAAATACGACAGCGCCGACCCAGACTGAACGACCAGAAAATCCGCAGCAATCCCAGACGACTGCAACGAAAACAACAACCACCAAGCAAACAACCGCCGCTACCACCAGGGAAACTACTACCCAGACCACTAAAGCCACGACCGCCGCGCCGGAGCGCACTCCGTCTGAATTTGGCAGCCGTAGCTATTCGGCGCTGCACTATAGCGAGGTAAAAGGCATCTGGATAAGCTACATCGAGCTTGCCGGGCTTCTTCAGGGGCAGTCGAAGGAGGGCTTCCGGAAGAACATCGCGGCGGTCTACGAAAACTGCGCCGACCTCGGGATAAACACGGTGTACGTTCATGTGCGTTCGCACAGCGACGCGTACTACAGGTCGGAGCTGTTCCCCTGGTCGAAATACGTCACTGGAACTCTTGGAAAAGACCCGGGCTACGACCCGCTGGAGGTAATGATATCTGAGGCGCACAAGCGCGGGATATCGTTCCAGGCGTGGATAAATCCGCTGCGCGCGTGCAGCTCCTCCGATATTTCCAGCTACGGAAGCTACCCGGTCTACACGTTCGCCAAGGGCGACGGAATGACCGGGAAGTACGCTGTGAATGTCAACGGAACATATTACCTCAATCCTGCGTACAGCGAAGTAACAGACCTCATAGCCGCGGGCGCAGCCGAGATAGTCGCGAATTACGACGTTGACGGACTGCACATCGACGACTATTTCTATCCCACGACCGACGCGTCGTTTGATTCCGCAGCGTATTCCGCGAGCGGGTATTCCAGCATTTCGGACTTCCGCCTTGCCAATTGCGACCGTATGGTGAGCGGGCTCTACAGCGCGGTTCACTCCGCGAATTCAACAGCTAAATTCAGCGTGAGCACCCAGGGACGTATCGAGAACAACTACAACCAGCTTTACGCGGACGTGCGCAAATGGTGCACCACGCCGGGCTACGCGGACATCATGATACCGCAGATATACTACGGCTTTGAGAATTCCGCAGCGCCCTACCAGTCCACGCTTGACGAGTGGGACAAACTCGCGAAACAGGGCGGCATCCCGCTTATCGCGGGGCTTTCCGTATCAAAGGTGGGCTGCGAGGACACCTGGGCAGGCTCAGGAAAATACGAGTGGATAAACAACAGCGACATTATTTCCAGGCAGACCGCGGCGGCGAAAAAGTGCTCCAGCTACGGCGGAGTGGCGCTGTACAGCTACCGAAGCGTATTCCAGCCGGAAAGCTCGGTCAGCGCGCAGGTAAAAAAGGAAATTACAGCTTTAAGGGAAATTTTGTAACGGAGATATAAAATGAACAGATTTTTTAAGGGCATGATGAGCGCCGTGCTGGCGCTGGGAGTGCTGTCGGGAGCCGCGTTCGCAGTCCCACAGACGGAGGAGACCTCGGTTACCGCGGAGACGCAGACTGACGACGACAGCTTTGCGGAAAGCGCGGCTGACCTTGTTTCCGGAGAGAGCATGGTGTATCTACCGAGCGGAATGCGCGCTGTTATGCTTACTCCTACAGTGGATTTCTACACCGGAGAGCAGACGGACGCGTCCCTTGCGGAGGAGCTTCCTGCGCTGTTCGAGGAGCTGTCCGGTTTTGATATGAACACGGTGATCTTCAATACCGACCACGACGGCGTTAAGTGCTACGACCTTGAGATGGATTCCGGCAGGGGGGCGCTCGGCGCGGCGATAGATTCCGCGCACGAAAACGGCTTCAACGCTTACGTCCAACTTGACGTAAATTCCCTCATTGAGGAGGTCACGGCACAGGGCGGCGGGCTGAAATCCGGATTCGCCGCGGCGGCGCATAAATTCGCGATGAAATACGCCGGCGAGGGAATCCTGCTGGTGAATTACTACACCCAGGACACCCCGGAAATGTATGCCGAATACATGAACAGCGGCGCGGGCATAGGCTACCGGAACTGGCTCTACGAAACGAATGAGTTCGTCATCCGTACGCTTTCCGAGGTCATTCACCGCACCAGCAACACTACGGCGGTAGGGCTCCAGATAACCGACATGTGGGCGAACAGCTCCACAAACGAGGACGGCTCCGCCACGGCTGACACCGTGCAGGCGCTCTACGACGGGTTCTGCGACACCCGCGCGTACCTGAACAGCGGCTACGCAGATTTCATCATGGTAAAGGCGTACGGCACCGATTCGGATACATCGCTGAACTTCGATAAGGTGATTTCCTGGTGGTACGACCTCGCTGAGAAAACTGACACGAAACTCTATGTCCTGCACCTGAACGAACGTATCGGACAGTATGCAGGCTGGTATGAGGACCAGCTCCTGCGGCAGCTCTCGATAATGGAGGACTACACGGACATCGGCGGCAGCTGCTTCAATTCCCTAGCGGGGCTGCGAAGCGACCTGCTGGGCTCTACTACGACCCTGCTGAAATACTTCGACGAGCAGATAAATACTGAAACATTGTTTGACACTCTGCAAATGACCTCGCCGACCTCCACGAATTTTGTCACATACGATTCCACTGTGAAATTCATGGGCACGTTCGACGAGAATTTCGACGTGCTTTTCGACGGCGAGAAAGTCAAGCTGAACGAGGCGGGCAACTTCTACTTCCAGAAGGAGCTGAAAGTCGGCAAGAACACCTTTGTTATCGAGCACAAGGGCAAGAAGATATACTACTCCATCGAGCGCCAGGTGGACGTGCTGAAATCCATCGAGCAGACCAAGGATATAGTGGTCGAGGGCGGCTCCAGGGTAACGCTGGAGGCGATAGCGTACAGCGGAGCTAAGGTGACTGCGGTCATCGGCGGAAAGACTGTCACGCTGAAAGAGAAATCCGGCGCGAGCGAGGACCTTGACGCGAACTCCGATTACGCGCGGTTTGTTGGATATTACCGCGTTCCGGCGGGGATAATCGGCGAGCAGCAGTACCTCGGAAGCACCAGCTATTACGCAGTCTACCGCGGCATTGAGGAGTACATGACCGGCGGCAGCATAACCATCGACGCCGAGCCGGAGCCTCCCAAGGAAGTAGTAGTCGAGGAATTCGTGGACCAGTCCAGCGCGGGCACCGGCGAGATAGTCGGAACGATGGCTCCGGTGCTGTCCTCGTCCGAGTACACCACCTACATAAAGACCCTGAACAATTACACCACCATCTATGACAGCCAGACCACCGGATCGGCGCCCTGTCCCGTGCTGTCGCAGCTCCCGGCGGGCAGCCTGGATTACTACAAGAGCGCGTCCGGCGACTACGTTATCAGCACCTCCGGCAGGCGCTACAAGTCCACTGATGTTACCACGTTCTACGACACCGGGCTTGGCGAGAACAAGCTGTACGTCAAGGCGGTCGGCAACTCCGGCGGTAAGAGCTATATAAAAATACAGCTCGACTATAAATCAACGTTCAACGTGACTACGCCGATGAGCTTCATCGACGAGGACGACGGTCCCTACGGCGTGTCGGATTATGCGCCGTCAAAGGTCGAGGTAGTTTTTGATAACGTCACCAGCGTTACCAAGCTCCCGGCGTTCGACAACTGTTCGCTTTTCAGCTCGGGAATATGGGATACGGTCGAGAAGAACGGCGTGCCGAAGTTCCGCCTGACCCTCACGCTGCGTCAGACGGGAATTTACAGCGGCTGCGGCACTTACTATGATGAAAACGGCGACCTGATGCTGACGTTCAGCGTTCCCACCGCTCCGCTTTCCGGAAAAGTCATCGTTATCGACCCGGGACACGGCTACGGAAAGACCGCAAGCAAGCTTGACCCTGGCGCTATCGGAAACGTCACCGAGCAGTCGGTGAACCTTGCCGTTGCAAAGCAGCTCGAATCCAAGTTGACCGCGATGGGCGCTACCGTGGTGCGGCTCAAGACCGAGAGCGAGTTTATCCTCACCGCTACCCGTCCGACAGTCGCGAGGGCTTACGGCGCTGATATGTTCATCTCGCTGCACTGCAACTCCGCGCTCAGCGAGTCCGCGCACGGCGTCGAGGTGTATTATTTCACGCCGTTCTCGCAGCCCCTTGCGAAAAATATCAACGACAAGCTGTCGAGCTACTACGATAATTCCGTCTATGGCGACGGCACAAAGAGCAGCCGCGGCGAGAAATACAGCTACTACTGGGTAACGCTCCAGCAGGATTTCCCGAGCGTGCTTGTGGAGATGGGATTCATCTCAAACGAGCGGGAATGCATGGTGATGGCTGACCCGACCTATCAATCGGGCATTGCGCAGTCCATCGCGGATGGTGTAAAGGCGTACTTTGCGCGCAGTGGACTGAGCTATTCCGGCAGCGGCAGCAGCGAAGCCCCTGACAACAGCGGAGCTGACAGCACAACTCCGGATGTGCCGGAAAATCCCGGAAACACCACTTCCGAGCCGGATACGTCCACCCCTGAAAATCCTGACAACACATCACAACCCGAGACGCCTGACAACGGCGATACTTCCGAGCCTGACACATCCACGCCGGAGACCCCTGGAGATACAACAGAGCCAGCGACCACCGAACCGGAGCAGCCGGACGCGTCCACATCCGAGCCGGAAGCTCCCGAAACCTCCGAGCCTGAGACATCTCAGCCGGATGGCGGCGGTATCAGGGTTGAATAAGCGCAATTAAATATCCAAGCAGCGGAAAATCGTATTGAAATTTTCCGCTGCTTGTGTTATAATCTAATGTGGGGAAGTCATATCCGCCGGAAAAGCTGAATATGACTACAGAAAGAACATCGTATGGAGGAACTATTTTATGTGCGGAATAGTAGGTTACATAGGTCAGCGCGACTGTACGGACGTGCTGATGCAGGGTCTGGAAAAGCTGGAGTACCGCGGATATGACAGCGCCGGCATAGCCGTTTTCGAAAAGACCGGGATAAAGACCGTAAAAACAAAGGGAAAGCTTGCCGACATGCGGCACAAGCTCGAAATAGAGGGAAGCCCCGTCGGACACTGCGGGATAGGTCACACCCGCTGGGCAACGCACGGCGAGCCGAGCGACCTTAACTCCCACCCGCACACCAACGGCAGAGTTACCATCGTCCACAACGGAATAATCGAAAATTACATCGAACTCAAGGAATTCCTGACGGAAAAGGGCTACACGTTCACATCCCAGACGGATACCGAGGTAGTCGCATGCCTGCTGGATTATTACTACTCCGAGAGGAATCCGCTCCGCGCGATAATGGAGACCGTCAAGGAGCTCCAGGGCAGTTACGCGCTCGGGATAATGTTCAAGGACTTCCCGGACAGAGTGTACGCGACCCGCAAGGAATCCCCGCTCATCGTCGGAATAGGCGAGAACGAGTATTTCATCGGCAGCGACATCCCGGCGTTCCTGAAATATACGAAAAAGTACGTTCTGCTCGATGACGACGACATCGTATGCATGAAGAACGACGAGATAGAATTTTACGACGTCCACGGCATTCCCGAGCAGAAAGAGATAAGCACAGCCGAGTGGGACGTTGAGCAGGCGCAGAAGTGCGGCTACCCGCATTTCATGCTGAAAGAGATACACGAGCAGCCCGGAATCGTCGCAAAGACGATGGAGTCCTGCTGCAAGGACGGCGTGCCGTATTTTGACAACATCGGGCTGACTGACGAAATGCTGAGGGACGTGAAGCGCGTATTCATCGTAGCGTGCGGCACGGCGATGCACGCCGGAATAATCGCGCGTTACGCGATAGAGCAGCTTGCGCGGGTCCCCGTGACCGTCGAGGTAGCTTCGGAATTCCGCTATATGGACCCGATAGTCGGCGAGGGCGACCTTGTTATTGTGGTATCCCAGAGCGGCGAGACCGCAGATACCAAGGCGGGTCTGGAGCTTGCGAAAGCGCGCGGCGCAAAGACCCTGGCGGTAGTCAACGTGAAGTACTCTGCGATAGCCCGCCAGGCTGATATGTACATCCACACGCTCGCAGGCCCCGAGATAGCCGTAGCTTCCACCAAGGCGTACACGGCGCAGATATCCGTGCTGTACCTGCTGGCGTTCCGGTTCGCGTTCGCAAGGGGGAAGATAGACCTCCAGCGTATGAAGGAACTCACAGCGCAGGCGCTTTCCGCTCCGGCGGCTATCCAGCGCGTTATCGACCGCAAGAACGAGTGCCAGTTCATCGCAAGCAAGCTTGTCAACGCAGACAACCTGTTCTTCATCGGCAGGAGCTTTGATTACGCGCTGTCACTGGAGGGTTCGCTGAAACTCAAGGAGATAAGCTACATCCACTCTGAGGCGTACGCTGCGGGCGAGCTGAAACACGGTACCATCTCGCTCATCGAACCGGGCATACCGGTGATAACCGTAGCGACCCAGGCTAACGTACTTGCCAAGACCATCAGCAACATGGAGGAGGTCAAGGCGCGCGGCGGCATGATAATTGCAGTATGCCGCAGGGGAACGGTGTTCGCCGAGGGCAGCGTTGACATGACTCTCGAAATAGACGCGGAGCTTGACGATATGCTGCTTCCGCTGCCGACGGTGTGCGCATTGCAGCTCATCGCGTATTACACTTCGGTGCTGCGCGGTATAGACCCCGATAAGCCCAGAAACCTTGCAAAGGCAGTTACAACGGAATAAATCACGCCGGGCAGCGAAAACTGCCCGGCATTTTGTATGCTGAACTGCACATATTGACATCCGCGTATAATTGTGGTATACTGTATTATAGTAGAAATTTATGGAAAGGAAGTGCTTATATGAATTGTAGAAAATGTGGCGCAGAAATATCAGACGACGCGGAATTCTGCCCAGTATGCCGCAGCAGCGTGACTGTAGGAGAGGAGCCTGCCTCAGCGCCTCCGCCCATTCCGGAGCCGGAGCCTCCCGCACCGCTGGAATCGTTCACAGCTGAATCGGAGGATTATTCCGCGGGAGAAGCGCAGCCGGTCTACACGGAGGAAAAAAAGCCCGCCGGGAAGAAAAAACTTAATCTTGCGGCGAGCGTAGTGATAGCGATAGTATTCGGATTTCTGGCTATGACGTTTGCGCAGACTGCGGCGGCGTTCTGCACGATATCCGGAGCGCTCTCCAGCCACGCGATATCAGAGCAGATAGCCGATATCGACATCAGCAGCATTAAGATAGGCAGCCTGCTGCCTGACGATATCAAGGATGGACTAAGCGCCGAAGCGGGGAAGATCACCGACGACATAGCCGGAATAGTCAGCAAAATCTCCGATGGAGCGATGAACAACGACCAGGCGGCTGAAATAATCCGCAGGGCGAACATCAACAAGGAGATAGCGAAGATAATCCGCGCCTACGAAGATTACATCATGAGCGGGAAGTCCGATATCGACATTTCCGAGCAGCTGCAGCAGGCGATAATCGGAGCGAAGCAGGTCTACAAGGACGTCACCGGAAAGGACGCCCCAGCAAGTTTCGACAGCGACGTTATCGGAACAATAAAGGACAACGCGGAGCAGCTGGAGAAGCTCGCCCCACAGGCGGCTCTGGGAATGGTCGCGGATACTCTGCGAGTAGTGTTCTCCCCGGCGGTCTGGATAGTGCTGTTCGTGATCTCGGCGGTGTTCCCGCTGCTGGTCTGGGCGATAACTAAGAGGGGAACTGTGGCGCTGATGTGCGGCGGAGCGGCGTACCTGGTGTCCGGAGTAGGATTATTGATATCCAATGCAATGACAGCGCTTGTAAAAAATATTCGGTTTGACGAGCTGGGCGATGTAGTTTCGCAGGTGTTGTCAAATGCGCTGGACGGCAGGCTGATGGTATGCGGAACAGTTATGACGGTGGTCGGAGCAGCGTTGGTTGTTGCGTTCATTGTTGTAAAGGTCGCAGCGGCGAAAAGATCCAAGGCGGCATAATTAATACGGCGGCTCAGTTAAATGGGCCGCCGTTTGACTGTAAAAATGTCAGAACATAATTGATCATTTTTCGGCATTTTTGAGCAATTTCCGTGAAATGCCTATCCCGACAAACAACAGCACCGGGAAAATTATCGCGGCAAGTATCCCGGCGCGGAGTTCCCCGTCGAAGCGATCCGAAATGAACCCCGCAAGGGTAGGACCTCCGGAACAGCCCACGTCACCGGCAAGTGCGAGCATAGCGAAAAGCGCAGTCCCACCGCCCTTGATGGAGGCGGAAGCCTTGCTGAACGTACCCGGCCACATTATCCCGACAGAGAATCCGCAGACCGCGCAGCCCACCAGTCCGACAGCCGGAACGGGCACCAGCGAAATGCACAGGTACGCCGCAATGCAAAGCAGACAGCTCAGCCGCATGAATTTATCCAGGTCGAGCCTGTCGCCGAACTTGCCGTAGAGCAGGCGGGAAAGCCCCATCAGCACCGCAAAGGACATCGGACCTGCAAGGTCGCCGATGGTCTTGCTGACGCCAAGACCCTGCTCTGCGAACGTGGAAGCCCACTGGCTCACCGCCTGCTCGCTTGCCCCGGCACAGAGCATCATCAGCATCATCACCCAGAAAATCTTCCGGGTAAAGAGCTGGCGAAGGGTCAGTCCCTTTTCGCCCTCCTCGTGGAGCGAGTATATAGGCGCCCGCGCGAACAGGACGATATTAGCGACTGGTACTACCGCCCAGCAAAGCGCGAGTATCTTCCAGTTCTCTACGCCGAAAATCGAGAAGAACACCGTAGATATCAGGACTACGCCTACATGTCCCCAGCAGTAGAACGAATGGAGCAGGCTCATGGCGGTTTCCTTGTTGTCGGTGGGGCACGCCTCAAGTATAGGGCTGACGAGCACCTCGATCAGCCCGCCGCCTATCGCGTAGATAAATACCGCGATGAGTATCCCGATAAACGGGTCGGGAAGCGCTTCCGGAAGCACGGTCAGCAGGGCAAGCCCGGCAGCGGCGCAGACATGCGCGATGATCGTAGAAGCGCGGTAGCCTATCTTATCGACGAATCCTGCGGAGAGCATGTCCACGACTAGCTGGATGCCGAAGTTGAGCGTTATCAGCAGCGTTATCTGCGACAGCGGTATATCGTAGGTTTTCTGGAACGTGACGAACAGCAGCGGCACGAAATTGTTGACGATAGCCTGTACGATATATCCGATGAAGCATGCGTACATGGTCAGTTGATAATTTTGCTTTTTCATAGAAAAACCTCTCCTTATGTAATCGATTAATTATATATAAAATCGCGCGATAAATCAATCTGCAAAACGCCGAAAAAGTTCATGCTTCCGCGATGTATTTTTAGTCAAGTTCACCGCAGGAAGCATGCTTGACAAAGTGCGGAAATTAGTGTATCATAAGTGTGTTGATAATAAATACAGATAAATTGCGGAACAATAATGATGTTTCCGCATGAAAGGGAAATATGGACGTAAATCTGCTGAAATACATGGCTTTTATTAAGACGGTGGAGTGCGGCAGCTTCACAAGGGCGGCTGAGCTGCTGAATTATTCTCAGTCCGGGATAAGCCGAATGATAAACGACCTGGAGACCGAGTGGCATGTAAAGCTGCTTGAGCGCAGCCGCGCGGGAGTACGGCTGACCTCCGACGGGATGACCCTGCTGCCCTACGCGAAGAACGTCTGCGAGGACTACCGCCGCCTGCAAATGCAGATAGACGACCTGAACGGTCTGCAGACCGGGATCATCCGCATAGGTACTATAGCGAGCGTAGCGGAGCAGTGGCTCCCGAGGATAATCAGCCGATTCCGGCAGGACTATCCGAATATTGATTACGAGCTGCTGATAGGCGACTACGGTGAGATAGAGCAGTGGATAAACGATGGCAGAGTGGACTGCGGATTCATCTGTTCGCCTGTCATGTCCGACCTGGACGTGACCATACTGGAGCGTGACGAGCTGCTTGCTGTGCTTCCCAAGGGACACCCACTCGCGGAGCTTCCAGCCGTACCTATCGAGGAGCTTTGCAAAGGACCCTTCATGCTGCTGGAGCGCGGCGCAAGGGGCGAGGTTTCCGATCTGTTCGAAAAGCGTGGACTTACTCCGGATATACAGTTCAAGACCCTGGACGACTACGCGGTCATGTCGATGGTGGAATGCGGGCTGGGGCTTGCGATACTTCCCGGGCTCATCCTCCGGAGGATATCCTATGATGTTGAGCTGCGCAGCCTTGCCGAGCCGGCGTTCCGGGACATCTGCTTCGTGACAAGGAATCACGAGACAGCTCCGCTCGCGGTGAAGCGGTTCGTCGATTACCTGAAATACCGCAACCCTGTGCAATAATTCCATTCCCGGCACTTGACTTATTAATAAAAGTGTGCTAAAATATAGTGTTGGAAGCTGATGTGATCTATTCAGCTGTAATTTACAGAAAGAGGGACTTAAAATGACAAAGATAGATGTGTTCTCCGGATTTCTCGGAGCAGGTAAGACTACTCTTATCAAGAAGCTTTTAAAGGAGGCTTACGCCGGCGAAAAGCTGGTGCTCATCGAAAATGAGTTCGGCGAGATCGGCATTGACGGCGGCTTCATGAAGGATGCCGGCATACAGGTAACAGAGATGAACCAGGGCTGCATCTGCTGCTCACTGGTAGGCGATTTCGGAAAGGCTCTGGCACAGGTGCTCGAGCAGTTCCATCCGGACCGTATCCTTATCGAGCCGTCCGGCGTCGGCAAGCTTTCCGATGTGCTCAAGGCAGTTATGAACGTCCAGAGCGACGAGCTGGTGCTCAATTCCTACACCACAGTCGTTGACGTTTCCAAGATAAAGATGTATATGAAGAACTTCGGCGAGTTCTATAAGAACCAGGTCGAGACCGCAAAGACCATCATTCTTAGCCGTTCGCAGAAGCTCTCCGAGGACAAGCTCGCAGAGGCGCTCGCAATGATACGTCAGCTCAACGAGCACGCGACAATCGTTACCACTCCGTGGGACGATATCAACGGCAAGCAGATACTTGAGGCGATGGAGATAAAGAACAGCTTCGCAGAGGAGCTGCTCAAGGACGAGGGCATCTGCCCTGTATGCGGACATCATCATGACGACGATGATGATGAGGACGAGCATGAGCATCACCACCATCATCACGATGACGATGACGACGACCACGAATGCTGCCACCACCATCACGACCATGACGACGATGAGGACGAGCACGAGCATCACCACCATCACCACGATGACGATGACGACGACCACGAGTGCTGCCACCATCACGACCATGACGACGATGAGGACGAGCATGAGCACCATCACCACGACGGCGAGTGCGGCTGCGGACATCACCACCATCACCACGGCCATGACGCCGACGAGGTATTCTCCAACTTCGGCGTTGAAACCGCCAAGAAGTTCACCAAGGAGGAGCTTGAGAACGCGCTGTCCAGGCTTTCCGGCGAGGAGTACGGCTCTGTTCTCCGTGCAAAGGGCATCGTTGCAGGCGCTGACGGCGTTTGGTACCACTTCGATTTCGTACCCGAGGAGTTCGAGGTCCGCACCGGTTCTGCGGACGTTACCGGCAGAATGTGCGTAATTGGCGCTAAGCTTGCCGAGGACAAGATAAAGGCTCTGTTCGGAGTTTGATAACCAAAAGACAAATATCGCGCCCGGGGGCAAAACTCCGGGCATGGTATTATATTTAGACAGGAGTATAAAATGGAACTTCCCGTATATATGATAACAGGCTTTCTTGAGAGCGGAAAGACCTCGTTTATCCTCGACACGATAAACGACAAGCAGTTCTCCAAGGGTCAGCGCACCCTGATAATCGCCTGCGAGGAGGGCGAGGTGGAATACGCCCCGGATATCCTCAAGGCAGCAAAGGCAGAGGTAGAGTTCATCGAGGACGAGGAAGACTTCAACCCTGAGCACCTCAACGAGCTGGTAAAAAAACACCGTCCGACCCAGATAATGCTTGAATACAACGGCATGTGGAGCCTGCGCACGATGGCTGAAAAAGCTCCGAAAGATTGGATATTCTATCAGATATTCATGTTCGTGGACCACTCCAAGTATCAGGTCTATATGAACAACATGCGCCAGCTGCTGTCCGATAACTTCTCCATTGCGGACATCGTCGTGTTCAACCGCTGCGAGAAGAACAGCGTGGACAAAAAGACCCTCCGCCGCAGCATAAAGGCGCTCAACCCCAAGATAGACATGATGTTCGAGTACACCGACGGCACCATCGAGCAGGGATTCCAGGGCGACGACGAAATGCCCTACGACCTCAACGCCGACCCCATCGAGGTCATTCACGACGATTTCGGTCTGTGGTACATCGACGTGATGAGCAACACCGAGCGTTACCTCAGGAAGAATGTGCGCGTAAGGGGCATGGTGTTCCGCGCGTCCAATGTTCCCAAGGGATATTTTGTAATTTCCCGCCGCGCTATGACCTGCTGCGCGGACGATATCCAGGTGGTAGGCATACTTGTTAAGGCTCCCAACGCCGCTGATTTCAAGGACGGCGCATGGGTGGAGGTCACCGGTAAGATAATCGTCGAGCGGCAGTCCGCGTATAAGGGCGATGGACCTGTACTGAACGCGGCTGAGATAAAGCCGACGGAAGCTGCTCCCAGCGAGCTGGTTTACTTCAGCTGATGAGCGGAAAAATGTTCACGGTCAGGCTTTCCGGAGACGAAAACGCCGTCGAGATACTCGACCAGACGCTTCTCCCCAACCGTGTTGAATACCTCCGGCTGGAGACTGCGGAGCAGCTCTACGAAGCCATCTATAAGCTTCGTGTGCGCGGCGCTCCCGCAATAGGGGTGTGCGCGGGGTTCGGAATGTTTGTCCTTGCACGGAAGATGAGCGGCGATATCCTGCCGCAATTGCGCAGAGCGGGGGAGTACCTGATTTCCTCCCGGCCGACTGCCGTGAATCTGAGCTGGGCAGTAAAACGCATGCTTTCCTGCGCGGAGCGGAACTGCGGCTCCCGGGAGGAGCTTCTCGCAGCGCTGCGCAGCGAGTGCATTTCGATACGCGACGAGGACGTCGCGACCTGCCGCGCTATTTCTGAAAACGGGCTGACCCTCGTGAAAAGCGGCGATGGGATACTCACCCACTGCAACGCAGGAGCGCTGGCGGCGGTGGAGTACGGCACAGGGCTAGGAACGCTGCTTCTCGGGAAAGAGCGCGGCTATGAGTTCCACGTTTACAGCGACGAGACGCGTCCGCTTTTGCAGGGCGCGCGGCTGACCTCGTTCGAGCTGAACCACGCAGGGATAGACGTAACGCTCATCTGCGATAACGCGGCGTCGCTGCTGATGAAACAGGGAAAGATACAGGCGTGCTTCGTGGGCTGCGACCGCGTTGCCGCCAACGGCGACGTTGCGAACAAGATTGGAACGCGCTCCGTGGCTATAAACGCGAAGTACCACGGGATACCGTTCTACGTGTTCTGCCCCGGGTCAACGATAGATTTCGGCTGCGCCAGCGGTGATGATATCGTTATCGAGGAGCGCAGCGGCGAGGAGATAAAGACGATGTTCTTCTCCGAACCTGTAGCCGAGCCGGAAGTTAAATGCTGGAACCCGGCGTTCGACGTGACCGACGCGGAGTTGGTCACCGCGATAATCACCGAGCGGGGGATAGCGCGCTATCCCTACACAGAATCACTCAAACAGCTATACGCTTCGGAGGAAATATGAAAATACGCTTTTACAACGCAAAAATACTTACCATGCAGACGGAGGAGATCATAACCGGAGAGCTGCACACCGACGGCGACAAGATCACGTTTGTCGGCTCTGAGAACATCCCGCAGGGCAGCTTCGACCGCGAGATAGACCTTACCGGGAAGGTCATCATCCCGGGCTTCAAGAACGCGCACACCCACACCGCGATGACGTTCCTGCGCAGCTTCGCGGACGATCTCCCGCTGAACGACTGGCTCTACGAGCAGGTTTTCCCGCACGAGGCAAAGCTCACCGAGGAAGCCGTGTACGTTTTCACACAGCTCGGAAACATGGAGTACCTGACCAGCGGCATCACCTCAAGTTTTGACATGTACATGAAGCTCGACAGCTACGCGAAGGCATGCGTCGATATGGGCTACAGAAGCGTTCTGTGCGGCTCTATCAATGATTTCGGCGGCACTGTGGAGGGTATCGGCGAGGAGTACGAAAAGTTCAACCATTTCGACCCTCTGATAAGCTATCAGCTTGGTTTCCACGCTGAGTACACCACCAAGCGCGAGACCCTCGAGGGGCTGGCGAAGCTGTCCCAGAAGTATAAAGCGCCGATGTACACGCACTCAAGCGAAACAAAGGCGGAGACCGACGGCTGCCGCGAACGTTACGGTCTGTCGCCAACTCAGCTTTTTGACAAGCTCGGGATGTTGGAATACGGTGGCGGCGGATTCCACTGCGTGTGGTTCGATGAGGAGGATATGCGCATTGCCCGGGAAAAGGGACTGTGGATTGTTACGAATCCGTCGTCGAATCTCAAGCTTGCGAGCGGAATAGCTCCGCTGTGCGAGATGAAGCGCCATGGGATAGACCGCATGGCGATAGGCACGGACGGCGCAGCAAGCAACAACTGCCTCGACATGTTCCGGGAGATGTTCCTTGTTACGGCGCTCCAGAAGTACCGCGAAATGGACGCGGCGGCGTTCCCGGCGTTTGACGTGCTGAAGATGGCGTGCAGCGGCGGCGCGCTCGCAATGGGGCTGACTGACTGCGACGTGCTTGCGGCAGGGAAGCAGGCGGACCTTGCGGTGATAGACCTCATGCAGCCTAACATGCAGCCTGTGCATAATATAGCGAAGAACCTTGTGTACGCCGGAACCAAGCAGAACGTAGTCATGACAATGATCGCCGGAAATATTCTCTACGAGAATGGAAAATTCACCACAGTAGACGCGAACGAGGTCTATGCGAGAGCCGAAAAACTCACCCGCGAGATCTGCGGCTGATACTAAAACCAGACTTTTCGACGCTCTCAGCCAATGTATCTGTGCATTCCCTTTTTTTGCTATTGACAATCCCGCTATTTTGTGATACAATAATAATAACAATTATTGTTTTACATACTTGGAGAGGGATAAAATGAACTTTTCGCGACAGAGAGAAATAATATATGAGCAGGTTAAGAGTTTCCCGGTGCACCCGACCGCCGAGGAAGTCTACCGCGCCCTGAAAAACGACAATCCGAATCTCAGCCTTGGAACAGTTTACCGTAATCTGAATCAGCTGAGCGAAGCGGGGATGCTGCTGAAAATACCCATAGCTGACGGCTCAGACCGTTTCGACGGCAGGACAGACCGGCACTATCACATGATATGCGAAAAGTGCGGCAGGGTGTTCGACGTCGAGCTTGACTGCCTGGAGTCTATTCCTCAGACAGTGCTGCAAACCACCGGTCATCACATAACCCGTGTTACGCTGAATCTGAAAGGCGTTTGCGCTGAGTGCGCGTCGTCAGATCAGGATGCTGAGCAATAATTACATCTGATTTGTGAAACAATTTCCTTTAATAAAAAACGCTCCGGTGAAAATAATATAACTGCAAGGGCGAAGTGAAAACACTTCCGCTCCTGTAAAAAAGACGGAGCGGAAGTTCCGGACTTTAAAAAAAGGTTTTATTAAAGGAGAACAAGATTATGGCATCCAATAAGCAGACCAAGAGTGCACTCAATTCCATCAAGATGCAGGCAGCCAGCGAGGTAGGCGTTCCGCTGAACTCCAACGGATACAACGGCGAGCTGACCGCAAGACAGGCAGGCTCAATAGGTGGCCAGATGGTAAAGAATATGATCGCAAGCTATACCCAGCAGAACTCTGCTCAGTAATCAGCGCTCATAAAGCATAAACAAATCCCTCCGCAATAGCGGGGGGATATTGTTATTTACAGAATAATACAGATAAGACCGCCGCAGCCCTCGTTTATTATCCTCTGGATGGTTTCCTGGAGTTTCATGCGGGCGTCCGTCGGCATGCGGTAAAGCTTGTTGTGCAGCCCCTCGTTTACCAGCTCGTGGAGCGATTTCCCGAAGATGTTGCTTTCCCATATTTTCTTCGGATTTTCCTCAAAGTCGGTCAGGAGGTAGGCGATGAGCTCCTCGGACTGCTTCTCGCTGCCGACTATCGGGTTGATCTCCGTGGTGATGTCCGCTGACATCATGTGTATCGACGGAGCGCTTGCCCGCAGGCGCACGCCGTACTTCCCGCCCTGTTTAACTATCTTGGGTTCTTCCAACTTAAGTTCGTCCATCGTCGGCAGGACTATTCCGTAACCGGTCGCCTCGACCTCCTCAAGAGCGCCGCGCACGCGCTCGTACTTGCTCTTTATCTGCGCCAGCTCTATCATGCAGGGCATGAGGTCGCTCTCGTCGTGGAGTTCCAGCCCGGTAGTTTCGCCGAGTATCTGGTAGAACAGGTCGTTTCGCAGCGCGATGTCGATAATGCCCGAGCCTGTGCCCAGGTCGATGTCCTCCGGAGTAACCCGCGAGGTGTACTCGCACTCCGCTATCTCGTCCGCGCAGGACTTTATGCTGGTTATGCCGTCAATTTTGGAAGCCGCGGTCTTTATCGTGCTGAAAAGCTCCTTGCGCAGCCAGTGCTCGCGGTCGAGCGCAGTTACCCATTTCGGCATTCTGACGCGTATCTCGCTGACAGGGAATTGCAGCAGCACTTTCCCGAGCAGCTCCTTTATCTGATCCTCGGTTATATCAAGGCAGTTGACCGCCATGACCGGCGCGGAGTACTTCTCCTCCATCGCGGCGGCGAGGGCGCGGCTCTCCGGGGAATCCGGCTTCTGGCAGTTGAGGATGACTACGAACGGCTTGTTTATCTCGTTGAGCTCGCTGATGATGCGCTCCTCCGCCTGCTGGTACTCCTCACGGGGGATGTCGGTGATGCTCCCGTCGGTGGTGACTACTATTCCAATGGTGGAATGCTCGGTTATAACCTTGCGGGTGCCGACCTCCGCCGCCATGTTGAACGGTATCTCCTCCTCGAACCAGGGGGTCATAACCATGCGCGGAGCCTCGTTCTCGATGTAGCCGATGGCGCTGGGTACGATGTAGCCGACGCAGTCGATGAGCCGTACATTCATCTTAACGCCGTCGTCCAGAACGATAGTCACGGCTTTCTCCGGGACGAATTTCGGCTCGGTGGTCATGATGGTTTTGCCTGCGGAGGACTGCGGAAGCTCGTCGTTGGCGCGTTCGCGCTGGAAATCGTCCGCGATGTTGGGAATGACCAGCGTGTTCATCAGCCGTGTGATGAACGTGGATTTGCCGGAACGCACAGGACCTACGATACCGAGGTAGATGTTGCCGTCCGTCCTGCGGGCGATGTCAGAATAAATTGAGTGATCCATATTTCACGCTCCTTAAACTATCGGGATAACGACCATGCCGGAAAGCTCCGCGCTGCGGTCGGTTATCTCGTTTTCTTCCATGACTGCCTCGACTGTCGTGCCGCAGCGCTTTGCAATATCCCAGCAGCTCTCGCTTCCGGTCGTGTAGCAGATACGCAGCGCGAATTCGTCGGAGCGCTCCTTGGGCTTATCCTGGTGGACGGCGGCGCTGCTGATAACGCTGACCTGTCGGGAATCGGTCATTTCTGCGGAGATATCCGCCTGCACCGTGACGTCAACATTTCCGTCGGAACGGATGGCGAATCCCGTGTTTGTCACACGCGCGCTGCACGAAACAGCCGTGTCCTGCGTGACGTTCGCGGCGGGAATAGAGTGCTCGAAAGCCTCCTGTTTCTCGGCGAAGAACGGCGTACCGCCGGAGCATTTCCCGATGACATGTACGCAGACCTGCCCGGTCACGAGCACGCCGTTTCCTCCATCGGGGCGGCAGGAAACGCTGCACAGCTCCCCGCGGCAGTCCCATACGGAATCCACCTCGCCGTTGTCGCAGGCGACAGTGGATTTCATCGAGGTCTGGGAATCCACCCTGCGCGGTGCGGAGGGTATCCGCAGCGACGTTACAGTGAGGTCGCTCTCATACTCGGTGGAGTAAGCGTCGCAGGGAAGCTCGGTGGATACCGGCTGCACGGCGCTGCACCTGCATTCCATCGTAAGCTCGCAGGAGAGCACGCCGCTGTCAGATTTCGGAACAAGTTCACAGTTTCTCACGATGAATTCCGGCGTGCAGGAATGCTGGTCGGTCAGTCCGGGCATATCAAGTATCTGGCTGACCGGGATATCGGCGGTCATTTTCTCCAGCTCGTCGCAGCCGGAGTGCTCGTCGGTATGTACGCCGTAGAGCGCGCTGACGGTGACGGTCCCCTTGACGACAGCCTTGTTGGCGATGATACGCAGGTCGTCCAGCCGGGGAACAGCGTCGCAGCTGATGATGTAGTCGATACCGGGAGCGCCGGTCTCAATGTCCTCGCGGACGGACAGCTGCTTGTCGGCGCTGATGGGCTGGGTGCAGCAGGGAACTTCCCGGGTGAGCACCTGCATGCCGTCCGGGAGCGCGGGGAGCGTGAATTTCGACGGGCAGGTGACGGTTATCCGGCAGCTTATCGCTCCGCGGATATCCAGCCTGCGGCTGCTGACGGCGCGGCAGTTGCAGTAATCGGCGCGGGGAATCACAGTTATACGGGGCTCGCCGCAGAGATTGTCAGCCTTTCCGGCGATGTCAACGGTTTTCGACCAGGTGTAGCGCTGCTCGACGCAGTGGAGAGTGGTGCTGTTTTCCGCGAGGTAAAGCACCTTTATCAGCACAACTCCGTCGAGCATTATCTTGTTCCCGGAAACCGCTGCGGAAATGACCCTCGGCGAAAGGCAGCATTTCAGTATCCGGAAAATCTCCGGGTAGTAGTCCGGCAGCACATGGTCAAGCTCGACGCCCTGTTCGGTCTGACCGTCGAAAAGCGTTTCGGTCATGAACACTGCGTCTGCTTTTCTGTTCATTTCTTCCATTGTATCCTCCTTCACGGGTGGCGTGGTATTGCTTTCAACAGCAATATATGCTTGTTCGGGGGCTTATATGATAAGTTGTACGAAAAAATCGCCGCTGCGAAAAAATGTACCAAAAAGTATTTGATTTATAGAGAGATATGTGCTATAATAAATATGTACGCACTCGGAGCAGAAGTTCCTGCATAATCCGGCATGTAACTGAAATAATATATACAAAAATTGTTTCAGGAGGAAAAAACCACATGTGCGATGAAAACAGGAACGAAGCTCCCTTTACCGAGGAGCAGAATCAGCAGATGATAGACAACGGCATGATAGCGACGGTGAACGCTCCGCATAACATACACTGCCTGTCGATAATCGGACAGATAGAGGGACACTTTCTACTCCCGCCCCAGACCAAGACCACGAAGTACGAGCACGTTATACCGGCGCTTGCCGCCATCGAGCAGGACAGCACGGTGGAGGGACTGATGGTGGTGCTGAACACGGTCGGCGGGGACGTTGAAGCGGGACTTGCCATCGCGGAGATGATAGCCGGAATGTCGAAGCCTACGGTGTCGATAGTTCTGGGCGGCGGGCATTCTATAGGAGTGCCGCTGGCGGTGAGCACGGACGTGAGCTTTATAGTGCCGTCCGCGACGATGACGATACACCCGGTCCGCACGAACGGAATGGTCGTTGGAGTACCGCAGACGATGACCTGGTTCCAGAAGATGCAGGACAGGATAACCCGCTTCGTGACCGAAAACAGCCGCATGAAGCCGGAACGTTTCCGTGAGTTGCTGATGGAGAAAGACGAGCTGGTGATGGACGTTGGCACGGTCCTGGAGGGCAGCGAAGCCGTCCGGGAGGGGCTTATCGACCACCTCGGCGGGATAGCTGACGCGGTCAAGTGCCTGTATTCGCTCATCGAAAAGCAGAATCCTCCGAAGCCGGAGGAAGCGAAGAAGTCCGCGAGATCGTCGGCAAAATCCAAAAAATCAGACAAGTCGGAGAAAACCGACAAATCCGGCAAAGCCGAGAAAACGGCGAAAACGGCGCAGACCAAGCCGCTGAAGCCGACCGCGCAGGTGGACATCCGGCTGGCTGACACGCACAGCCGCAGAAGCACGCTGAATTCCGCAGACTGGCGCGGCGACAGATAACAATACCGCCTGCGGGCGGGTACATACGACATAAGGGGAAAATATGGACATAGTTACAGTAATAATTCAGGCAGTGGTGCAGGGGCTTACGGAGTTCCTGCCGGTTTCGAGTTCGGGGCACCTTTCAGTTTTGCAGCACATCACCGGAGTGGACGGCGAAGCCGCGCTGGTGCTTTCGCTTGTTCTCCATCTGGGAACGCTCGCGGCGGTGTTCATCGCATTCTGGGGCACGATTTGGGGCATGATAAAGGAGTTTTTCCTGACAATCGGCGACATCTTCACCGGAAAATTTTCCTGGAAGAACATGAACGGCAACCGCCGCATGATGTTCATGGTGATAATTGCAACGGTGATCCTGGTTCCGTTCTACCTCGTGGAGGGATTCTTCACCGGACGGCAGGGCGACGGCGATATCGTGTTCGAGGGAGTTGCGTTCCTGTTCACGGCGCTGCTGCTGTTCCTTTCGGACAGATTCGGTCACGGCACGCGCACGGCTGAGCAGATGACCGTAAAGGATGCGGTCACAATCGGATTGTTCCAGGTCGTAGCACTGTTCCCGGGAGTTTCCAGGAGCGGCTCGACCACCGCCGGAGGACTCCTCTCCGGGCTGGAAAAGCAGACTGCGGTAACGTTCGCGTTCATCCTCGGAATACCCGCGATACTGGGCGGCAGCGTGCTGGAGCTCGGCGACGCGATACACTCCGATATGGAGCTTGACTGGGTGGCGCTCGGGATAGGTTTCGTAATCGCGGCAGTCGTCGGGATATTTTCGATAAAGCTGGTGAGCTGGCTCATCAAAAAGGACAGATACAAAATATTTGGCATTTATACAGCGGTCATAGGTGTGGCGTGCATAGCCGCAGGCTTGTGGGAGCACATCACCGGAAACACGCTCTATTCCCTGATAATGGGCTGATCTTACTGTAAAGGAAGTCGGATAAAATGGCTGAGAATAAAACAACTAAACCGCGCTCCGGTTCCTCAAAGGGCAGCACCGGACGTTCCAGACCATCGAAGAAAGCGCTCGAAGCTGAGCAGCTCAGGCTCCGCGAGGAGGCTTTCAAAGCGAGCATGCGCCGCCGCCACATCGCAACGGTGATCATGTTCGCAGTGGGTATAGTGCTGACTCTCGCTGCGGTCATTCCTGCGGGCGAGGGCGAGGGCTGGCGCGGATTCTTCGACATCATGCACGGTCTGTTCGGCTATTCTGCGTTCATCGTCGGACCGCTGGTGATTTTCGTTGCGGTAAGGCTGTCGGCATTTAAAGAGAGCCACAAGCTTGGCATGGACGTGCTGAAATGCGTTGCCGGAATACTGCTGCTCTGCGCGGCGGTACAGATCTTCTCCGTTGGGGCAGTCCCCGGGGATAACTTCGGCGAGGTCATTGCAAACCTCTACAAGGACGGCAGGGAATTCCGCGGAGGCGGCGTGTTCGCGCTGTTCATCGGAGGTCTGCTGCTCCTGCTGGGACGGCTGGGCGCGACCATCGTCATAATAATCCTGATACTTGTCTGCGTGCTGCTCTGCACGGGGATAACCGTTGCGGACTTCACAACAAAGGTGACGAAGCCGGTCCGCAATGCAAAGGACAAGGCGGTGGAGCACCGCAACCGCGTCCGCGAGGAAAATCGCATAGCCGCCGAGGAACTCCACCTGCGCCAGGACGACCTGGAGAAGATACAGGCGGAGATAGACGCTGAGCAGGAGGACAAGCGCACCGTCGCAGAGCTGAGCCGCGCCGTATTCAGTGTGTCCGACCCGGATGAGCGCGAACCGGAGCCTGTAGTCGAGGACACCTCAGTACATACTGAGCCCGACCCCTCCGCGAAGCCGGAGATAATCGAGGTGCCACATCCCGAGCCAGTCGAGCCCGCAGAGCCGGAGCTCCCTCCGGAGCCCGACCCCGCCCAGACGGAACAGCTTCTTGAGGAGCAGCACGAGGACAGCGTGGACTACATGGCGGAGATAAAGGACTTCATCATGCAGAAGAATCGCGCGGTACTCGAGGAAGCGGAACGTTCCGCAAAGGACCCTCTGGAGGACGAGGACGCGGAGCTTGTGCCGATAATCGACGCGCTGCACAAATTTAAGGAAGAGAATCCGGAGACCACTCCGGTGAGCAAAATAGAGGACCTGCCGGAAAATTCGATAACCAGCTCGGAGGAGAGCGAGCTCCCGTTCGACCTGGACGACGTTTCGGACGAGCCGGAGGCTCCCGTGCCGACGTCCGCAGAGAGCCTGTCCGGACAGCCTGAAAAGCGGAACGAGCCGGAACTTCCGGAGATACCTGCCGCTCCGAAGCACGAGATAATCGAAGTGCCCCGTCCGGACAGACCACAGACAGCTCCCGCACAGCCGAGACCCACTGCTGAGAGACCTGCAATGCCGCTTAAAAAGCCGGCTCCCGAGGAGCTGAATTTCAGCGACGTGTACACGCTCCCGCCGGTCAACCTGTTGAATCCGGTGCAGAAAAAGCTGACCCAGGCTGACATCGACAACGAGATAGACCGCAATTCAAAGAAGCTGGTAGAGGCGCTCCAGAGCTTCGGAGTGCAGACGAAGCTGGTCGGCGTGAGCCGCGGACCGTCCGTAACCCGCTACGAACTCCAGCCTGCGCCCGGCGTAAAGATATCCAAGATAACTGGCTTGCAGGACGATATCGCGTTGAACCTCGCTTCCGCCGGAGTGCGTATCGAAGCGCCGATACCGAACAAATCGGCGGTCGGCATAGAAGTGCCTAATAAGGCGCGGGACACTGTATTTTTCCGCGAGCTGGTAGACACCACCGAATTCAAAAAGAGCTTCGACAAGAAGCTTGAAACGGTGCTCGGCAAGGACATCAGCGGCGCGATGGTGACATGTAACATCGCCAAAATGCCGCACCTGCTCATTGCGGGCACAACAGGTTCCGGTAAGTCGGTCTGCGTCAATTCTATAATCATGAGTATCCTGATGAAATCCACCCCGCAGGACGTCCGCCTGATAATGGTAGACCCGAAAAAAGTGGAATTCATGATGTACAACGGTATCCCGCACCTGCTGATACCGGTAGTCACCGACCCGAAAAAAGCGGCGGGCGCACTCGCCTGGGCGGTAAACGAAATGCTGAACCGCTACAAGCAGTTCTCCGATAATAACGTCCGTGATTTCAGCGGCTTCAACGAGCTTGCGAGCGACCCTGACAGCGGCCTGAAAAAGATGTCGCACATCGTAATTTTCATCGACGAGCTTGCCGACCTGATGATGGCGTCCCCGAAGGACGTCGAGGACAGCATAGTAAGACTGGCTCAGATGGCGAGAGCAGCCGGAATGCACCTTGTTATCGCGACGCAGCGCCCGACCGTCAACGTCGTCACAGGACTCATCAAGGCGAACATCCCGAGCAGAATCGCGCTTATGGTCGCTTCCCAGACGGACAGCCGCGTAATCCTGGACGTGAGCGGCGCGGAAAAGCTGCTGGGCAACGGTGACATGTTGTATATGCCAGTGGGACTTCCCAAGCCGGTGAGAGTGCAGGGCTGTTTCGTTTCCGATAAAGAAGTCGAAAGGGTAGTCGAGTTCATCAAGCAGACATTCCAGGCGGAGTACGACGAGCTTGTAATGGAAGAGGTGGAGCGCCAGACCGAAATGGTGGCTTCCGCACAGGAGAGCAAGAGCTCCGGCGGCTCAGACAGCGGGGACATCGACACCAGCGACGAGCGCCTTGAAGAAGCGATAGATTTCGTGGTGGAGTCCGGAACATGCAGTACGTCCTCGCTCCAGCGCCGCTTGAAACTGGGTTACGGCAGAGCCGCACGCCTGGTAGATATAATGGAAGAAATGGGAATAGTAGGACCTCTCGAGGGCAGCAAGCCCCGTCAGGTTCTGATGACAAAACAGGAATGGGCTGAGAGGAAGCTCCAGCAAAGATAAAGTGAGGGAATAAAAATGCCGTTTTTGCCTGTAAGCAGACAGGATATGGAAGAACGAGGGATAGAGCAGCTGGATTTCATCTGCTTCACCGGGGACGCGTACATCGACCATCCGACATTCGGGATAGCGATAATCTCGCGAATGATAGAAGCCGCAGGGTTCACCGTCGGAATAATCGCGCAGCCGCTGTGCGACGCGGATTACATGAAGCTGGGCAAACCGAAGTACTGCTTCATGGTGACCGGAGGAAACATCGACAGCATGGTGTCGAATTACACGGTCGCGCTGAAGAAGCGTTTTGACGACGCATACTCCCCGGGCGGAAAGGGCGGCAGACGTCCCGACCGTGCGCTGACGGTGTACTGCCAGAATCTGAAAAGGCTGTACCCCGACGTGGAAATATCCATCGGCGGTCTGGAGGCGTCGCTGCGCCGATTCGCGCATTACGACTACTGGAGCGACAGCGTCATGCCGTCGGTTCTGGTGAGCACCGGCGCGGATTACCTGATGTACGGCATGGGGGAAGTCACGCTGACCCAGATGCTTAACAACTTCAAGGCAGGACTGCACCTCAAGGACATGCACGACCTGCGGGGAATATGCTACCTGACCGAGCCGGAGAACACTCCGATAGGCGCGGTGCAGTGCGACAGCTTCGAGATAGTCCGCGACAACAAGAAAGCCTACGCGAAGTCCTGCCGCAAGCAGTACGACGAGCAGGACGAGGTATACGGCAGGACGATAGTGCAGCGCCACGGCAACATGATGCTGGTGCAGAATCCTCCGCAGCGCAGCGTAACGCAGTCGGAGTTCGACTACACCTACGAGCTTCCGTACATGCGCATGTACCACCCGATGTACGAAAAGGAGGGCGGCGTCCCCGCCATCCAGGAGGTGGAGTTCTCGATAACCCACAACCGCGGCTGCTTCGGATTCTGTAACTTCTGCTCGATAGCGCTCCACCAGGGAAGAAAGGTGCAGACCCGCAGCGAGGATTCCGTCTACGAGGAAGCAGTAAAGCTGTCGGAGAATCCGCGCTTCAAGGGCTATATCCACGATGTCGGAGGACCCACCGCGAATTTCCGCCACCCGTCCTGTGAGAAGCAGGAGAAGTACGGCATGTGCAAGGGGAAGAAGTGCCTGGCGCCCACGCCCTGTAAGAACCTCATCGCCGACCACAGCGACTACATCAAGCTGCTGCGCCGCCTGCGCTCCATCAAAAAGGTGAAGAAAATATTTATACGTTCTGGCATACGCTACGATTACATGCTCCAGGACAAGAACAACGACTTCCTGGACGAGCTGGTGCAGCATCACGTAAGCGGTCAGCTGAAAGTAGCGCCGGAGCACGCCAGCAATAAGGTGCTCGACCTGATGGGGAAGCCGCATATCGAGGTCTACGAGGAGTTCGAAAAGAAGTTCTACGCTGCAACTAAGAAGTGCGGCAAGGAGCAGTACCTTGTACCCTATCTGATGTCGAGCCACCCGGGCTGTACGCTTGAGGAGGCTGTGGAGCTCGCGGTGTTCCTGAAAAAGCACAACATACGTCCCGAGCAGGTGCAGGACTTCTACCCAACTCCGGGAACTATTTCCACGGCAATGTTCTGGACAGGGCTGAACCCCTACACGATGGAGCCGGTATTCGTTCCGAGGACTCCCGAGGAAAAGCGCATGCAGCGTGCACTCCTACAGTATTTCAAACCGGAAAATCATGACATCGTGGAAAAGGCGCTCATCATGGCGAAACGCCGCGACCTTATCGGAACCGGCAAGGATTGCCTGATAGCTCCGTCGCCGCAGAGACAGCCGCAGCGCGGCGGTCAGGGCAGGAACAACAAGCAGCCCGCCCGCAATTCCGCACATAGTTCCAACAGAACAAATTTACCGAACGTCCGCGAGAGGGGGAAACCAAATGGCAGGAAAACATCGCCGCCAAAGTCAAAACAGCATGCTGGAAAACCCCGCGGCTAAAGTCCTGCTGGTAGTTTTCGCGGTGTTCATGGTGTTCTCGCTTGTTATCTACGCAAACGAGGTGCTGTTCAAGCTCGATTTTATCCCGACCAGCGACGACATTCTCTACTGGCTCGGAGGGAAGAACAGTTCCGTTACGGTCGCGGAGGGCAACATTGCAGTGCATTTCATAGATGTCGAACAGGGAGACTGCGAGCTCATCGTTTCCGGGGATACTACAGTGCTGGTAGATTGCGGCGAGAAAATATTTTCCAGCCGCGTGATAGACTATCTGAAATCTCAGGGTATCCGCAAGTTGGATTACATCATAGCGACGCATCCCCACGAGGATCACATCGGCGGAATGTCGGATATAATGCAGAGCTTTGCGGTCGGAAAGGTGATAATGCCGGAGGTACCGGCGGACCTGCTGCCGATGGGCAGGAACTTTGAAAAGATGCTCGATACGATAGAAAGCCGCGGCATCGACGCGGAATACTGCCGCCAGGGCGCAAAGCTTGATATCGGGAACGGCGCGGAGATAGAATTCATAGCTCCGGTGCACGACGATTATACGAACCTTAATAATTACTCGATAGTGTTCCGTCTTGTGCACGGAAACAGGTCGTTCCTGTTCACCGGGGACGTTGAGCGCGCCGCGGAGAGCGACATACTCAACAGCGGTCAGTACCTCGACAGCGACGTGCTCAAGGTCGGTCACCACGGCAGCACTACCTCCAGTACGCCGACATTCATCGAAGCGGTCAGCCCTGAGTACGCGGTGATAGAGGTCGGCGAGGGCAACTCCTACGGTCATCCGAAAGGGGAGGTCGTGAACCGGCTGCTGTCGTATGACTGCACCATCTACACCACTATGACCAACGGAAACATCGTGTTCGTCAGCGACGGAGAAAATCTCACCATCCACGCCGACAAGGATCTCTCAGAATACAGACCCGCAACGGAGGACGCAGCATGATAGTTGTTGACAGAATAGAGGAGGGAATCGCGATCGTATATTTCGGAGACATCCGCCGGGATATCCCGCTCAACGACCTCCCGGAGGGAGTACACGAGGGCAGCGTCCTGCGGGAAACTCCGGGCGGCTACGAGCTCGACGTACAAGCCGAGCAGGAGCGCCGTAAAGCGCTCGCCGAAAAAATGCGCCGCCTGTTCAAATAGGTAACTCAGCAGAGCCCGGAGAATATCCTCCGAGGCTCTGTTTTCTTGTGAAAATACACAAAATCAGCCCGCCAACATCAGCAATTATAATTAAAACAACGTTTTTTTGTCAAGTCACTTGTAAGGTGGAAAAAAAAGTAGTATAATAAAGAACGATGTAAAAATCTAATGAGAAGGATCGTGAATTAATTGGTAAGAAATGACTTACGAAACATTGCAATAATCGCCCACGTTGACCACGGCAAGACCACTCTGGTAGACGAAATGCTCAAGCAGGGCGGCGCATTCCGCGAGAATCAGGTAGTAAACGACCGCGTAATGGATAACAATGCCATCGAGCGTGAACGCGGCATCACAATTCTTGCGAAGAACACCTCCTGCATGTATAACGGCGTTAAGATCAATATCGTCGATACCCCCGGTCACGCAGATTTCTCCGGCGAGGTAGAGCGTATACTCAAGATGGTAAACGGCGTTCTCCTGCTGGTAGATTCCTTTGAGGGTACTATGCCGCAGACCCGTTTCGTGCTCCAGAAGGCGCTCGAGCTGGGTCACAAGATCATCGTTGTAGTTAACAAGACCGACCGTCCCGACGCCCGCAACAAGGAAGTCGTTGACGAGGTTCTTGAGCTGCTGCTCGACCTGGACGCTTCCGAGGAGCAGATAGACAGCCCGGTTATTTTCTGCTCCGGCAGACTGGGACTTTCCTCCTACGACCCCGACCAGATGGGCACCGACTTCAAGCCGCTGTTCAATAAGATAATCGAGCACATTCCCGCTCCCGAGGGCGACCCTGACGGCGAGCTCCAGGTGCTGGTATCTTCCATCGACTACAACGAATACGTAGGACGCATCGCCATCGGACGTATCGAGCGCGGAAAAATGCGCAAGAACCAGGAAGTTATCGTCTGCGACCACCACAACCGTACCGCTCCGTTCAAGAGCCGTATCGTATCCCTCTATCAGTTCGAGGGTCTGAACAAGGTGGAAGTTGACGAGGCAATGGTAGGCGATATCGTATGCTTCTCCGGTATCGAGGGTGTAACTATCGGTCAGACTATCTGCTCCGTAAACTGCCCCGAGCCGCTTCCTTTCGTGAAGATATCCGAGCCGACCGTTGAAATGACGTTCTCCGTAAACACCAGCCCGTTCGCTGGCAGAGAGGGTAAGTACGTTACCTCCCGCCAGATACGCGAGCGTCTGATGAAGGAAACCCTCAAGGACGTTTCCCTGCGCGTCACCGACAGCGACAAGATGGACGCTTATAATGTCGCAGGCCGCGGCGAAATGCACCTGTCCATACTCATCGAAACAATGCGCCGCGAGGGCTACGAACTTTCCGTCAGCACGCCGCGCGTACTGACCAAGGAAATAGACGGCGTACTCTGCGAGCCTGTTGAGCGCATGGTTGCGGACGTTCCGGCGGACGCAGTGGGCGCAGTAATGCAGAGCATGGGTCAGCGCAAGGGCGAGATGATCTCCATGCACCCCATCGGAAACCGCACAAGACTGGAATTCCTGGTACCGTCCAGAGGACTTTTCGGTTACAGAAGCGAGTTCATGACCGACACCAAGGGCGAGGGTATCATGAACGCGACATTCGACTGCTACAAGCCGTATTTCGGCGATATCCCGAGAAGAACCGTAGGTTCCCTCATCGCGTGGGAAACAGGCCCCTCCATCACTTACGGACTGTTCAACGCACAGGAGCGTGGTACGCTGTTCATCGGCGCTGGCGTTCCGGTATACGAGGGCATGATCGTCGGCGTATCCCCCAAGGCGGGCGATATCGTTATCAACGTCTGCAAGAAGAAGCACCTCACCAATACGCGTGCGTCCGGTTCCGATGACGCTCTGCACCTCATCCCGCCGAAGCAGATGAGCCTTGAGGAGTGCCTTGACTTCATCCAGGATGATGAGCTTGTCGAGGTAACCCCCAAGAGCATTCGTATGAGAAAGGTTATTCTCGAGCGCGACCTGCGACTCAAGAACGAGGCAAAGACCAAGAAGTAATAAAACAGCAGCCGCACGGTCACGCGCGGCTGTTTTTATGAGGTGAGTATGTACAAGGCGATATTATGGGACGTTGACGGAACTCTGCTGAACTTTCTGAAATCGGAAAACGCCGCCATCAAGGAATGCTTCCGGCATTTCGGGCTTCCGGAGTGCACCGATGAGATGGTTGCGGTCTACTCCGAGATCAACGAGGGCTACTGGAAGCTGCTGGAGCGCGGCGAGATAACCAAGCCGGAGTTGTTTACCAGCCGTTTCCGGGATTTCTTCGCGAAAATAGGCGTGAGCTGCGACGAATCGCAGTTCAATTCCCTCTATCAGCGCACGCTGGGCAGTCACGTTTTCCCGAACGACAACAGTATTGAGCTTGTGAAGTCGCTGAAAGGACGCGTCCGACAGTACGCTGTCACGAACGGCTCTGCAGTCGCGCAGGAGCGAAAGCTGCGCGTTTCCGGGCTGGACGAGCTGTTTGACGAGATATTCATTTCCGACAAGGTCGGCGCGGAGAAACCGACCGTAGAGTTTTTCGACCGTGTATTCGCACAGATACCCGAGGGCAGGGAAGACGCGATCATCGTGGGCGATTCCCTGACCAGCGACATCCGCGGTGCGAACAACGCCGGGATAGCCTGCTGCTGGTACTGCCCGGAACGGCTGGAGCCGCCGTCAGACCTGCGCATAGACTACACGATAACCGACCTTAATCAGATAACGGATATAATATAAAACGACCCCGGGAGCCGAAGCTTCCGGGGTAAATTTTACATCATAGGCGCGAACAGCCGGAGCACAGCCCTGCCGATGCGCCTGAAAATATTAATGTGAATGCAGTCGGAGTAGGTTATCTCCTGGCAGACCTTGAGGGTCTCGAGGTAGTCGCGCTTGATGTCGGGAATGCACTCGCACTTGTACATCCAGGAAGCGCACTCGAAATGCAGGTACAGACTGCGGAAATCAAGGTTGATCGTGCCTACGACCGCCGCCTTGTCGTCCGAAACGAAGTTCTTCGCGTGGATAAATCCGGGGGTGTATTCGTAGATCTTCACTCCGTACTTCACGAGTTTGCGATAGTGCGCGCGGGTAACTGCGAACACGAACCACTTGTCCGGAATGTGCGGTGTGATTATCCGAACGTCGATACCGCTCTTTGCAGCGAGAATGAGCGCGGTCTGCATTTCGTTGTCGATGACGAGGTAGGGGGTCGTGATGTATACATAGTCCTCGGCGCTGTTGATGATGTTGAGGTACACGTTCTCGCCGACAGGCTCGTCGTCCAGCGGGGAATCCGTGAACGGAACGACAACTCCCTCGCCCCTGCAGTCTGCAATCTCCTCTGGACGGGGCATGTACGCGCTGTACTCATCGGGTTTGCTGTGGGTAAGGAAGTTCCACATTGAAAGGAACATCATCGTGAAGCTCCACACGCCCTCGCCCTTGAGCATTACCGCGCTGTCTTTCCAGTGCCCGTACTTCTCGTATTCGTTGATATATTCGTCCGCGAGATTTATCCCGCCGGTGAACGCGGTGTGCCCGTCTATAACGAGGATCTTCCGGTGGTCGCGGTTGTTCATTTTAGCCGACCATATCGGGCGGAACTGGTTGAAAACCTTACACTTTATGCCTTTCTTCTCCAGTTCCTCGTTGTACTTGTAGGGAAGCGTAAACAGGCAGCCGATGTCGTCGTATATCATGCGGACATCTACGCCCTCCTTGACCTTTCTCTCGAGGATATCCTGCACTGTACCCCACATTTTGCCCTCTGCAACGATGAAATACTCCAGAAAAATGAACCTCTTAGCCTTTTCAAGCTCCTCTATCATAGCAGCAAATTTCGCTTCGCCGATAGGGAAGTAGGTAGTTTTGGTGTTAGAGTAGACAGGGTAACCTCCGTAGTTATAAAGGTATTTCGCCTGCTTTTCAGCGGCGGTGTTGTCGCGGCGTAGGGCGTTCATCAGCTCCTCGTTCTGTGGAAGCAGCAGCCGCGCCTCGTCGTTGTACTGGGTCATCCGTTTGCGCAGGCGGTCGCCGGAGTGGCTGTTGCCGAAGAAGATGTAGAACATCACGCCGAAAATCGGGAACGATAGTATCGCGAACATCCACGCCATCTTGTAGCTGGGGTTGATATCGGTGTTGTAGATGTATAGCGACAACGCGATACCTATCAAAACGAACGCAAAGTAGGAATAGGTATACTGCGTACCGAACGACAGGAAAATGATCACCAGATAGGTGAGCTGTAAAAGTATGCCGATAACGCAGACCACAGTACGGTTGAAAACCTTTTTAAGTAGCTTTGTTAGAAAATGCATTTATAATCTCCTTGTTTTGGAATGGACCACCTCTTATATTGTATGCAAAAAATCGGATTTTGTCAAGGACACAAATCCGCAAAGTGAGAAAAAGCGGCAGCAATAACGCCGCCGCTGAATTATCAATTGCTTTCCTCATCGGAAGTGCTCTTGGCTTTCCCCGAATCCGGAACAACGTAGTAAACGCGCTCGTCCGGTTTTGCGAAATCAAGCTTGGAACGCGCCATATCCTCGATGTACTCGTCCATATCGGCGTTTTCGTCAAGGTACCTGCGTATCTCGTCGTTAGAATCCTCAACGGCGGAGGTCTGTGCAACAAGCTCGTCATACTGCTGCCTGTAGTTGCTGATAGAAATATTAGTCGTAACGATAGAGGAGACGACGTAAACTACGCCCATAACGCATGCCGTGAAAACGACAGCTTTAAGAACTCTGTGCTTTTTTCTGGGCGATGTTGCCTCGCCTGATCTGAGCTTGAATGACATGACCTGATTCACTTCCCTTAACACAATCTTTATGACTTTCTTTATTATACACCATTTTAACCTTATTTTTCAAGGGTTGGCGGAGCTTTTTTTCAGCGTTCAGGCAAATTTTGTTGATTTTCCCAAATAGGTCAGCCCACAAATGTGCAATTGCGCCAAAAAACTTTCCAAAAAATCTGCCAAGGAAGCGGGAAAATGCCGACAAAGCCGAGCGCACAGCGCCCGCGACTGCGTTCTCAAGGACGTTCAGCAGCCGTCCCAGCGTTGTGATATAGGTGAAAACTCCTGCCCCGAAACCGAGCACTGTGTATATCCTGACGTAGTTGCCAAGGGAGACCGACAGTTTCAGCACTGCGCCGGCGGCAATTACGAAAAAAGCGATATCGCAGAGGAACGTCACGACCCTGAACGGGAACACGACCCTCACCAGCCGCAGCGCCTCGTAAACGACGGAGAAAACCAGCCCGGCGGCGAACGCGATCATAAAGCAATCCGGAATCGAATAAGACATGGCGGACTCACCTGAACAGCTTTCCGAACATGTTCTCAGAGCTGCTGTAGCTGTTATAGAACAGGCTCTTTACCTCTCCGAACATGGAAAGCTCGCCGGTCTCCGCCGCGAGCTCCCGGACGTGGAGGTCTCTGCCGCGTACGACAAGCTCTCCCATTATCGTATTGAGGACGATCTTTGTCTCGGAGAAGCTGTCGATATCCTTAACGCCGGAAATACGGAGCTCACGGCGGTTCTCAAGAATTAAGTTGTGGGGTTGTGACTGGATCTGCATAATGTACCTCCTGCCTGATTTGTACAAGTATATTCAGGCAGGGCGGGGAATATGTCAGACCACTTCGTATAGTGCGGCGGCGTCCTCTTTCTTCGTGAATTCCCTGACATCCAGGACGCGGACCTTGAGCGGCTTAGCGCCGATATTTATTTCGATGATGTCGCCCTCCTTGACGTCGTAGGAGGCGCGGGCGGGTTTCCCGTTGACGGAGACCTTTTCCGCGTCGCAAGCCTCGTTGGCAACGGTGCGGCGCTTGATAAGCCTTGAAACCTTGAGGTATTTGTCTAATCTCATTTCAAACCTGCTTTCTGTAAAACAATAGCGGCAGGCACAAGCCCGCCGCGTTTTGTCGATTAAATCGGTCAGATCAATTACTCGCTTACAGCGTCCTTGAGAGCTCTGCCTGCCTTGAATGCAGGAACCTTTGTAGCAGCGATCTCGATCTTCTCCTTGGTGCGGGGGTTGATACCCTCTCTAGCTGCGCGCTCACGTACCTCGAAAGTACCAAAGCCTACGAGCTGGATGGAATCGCCCTTTGCGAGGGTCTCGGTAACGGTGTCTACGAAAGCTGCGAGAGCCTTCTCGGAATCCTTCTTGGTAAGACCAGTCTTCTCAGCAATAGATGTTACTAATTCTGCCTTTGTCATGTTGTTTGAACCTCCAAATTAATTATATAATCCAACGGTTACTGACCGTCAAATATCACTTTCATAAGCTCGCGGAGCTCGTCATCAGACAGCTCGCCAAGCTTCATTCCTTTATCTGCCGCCATTTTTTCGGCGCGACTGAAATTAATTATAAACGCATTCGAAGCGTATGTCAAGGCTTTTTCGCCGTCAACTTTCAAAATTCTGTCCAAATTACAAAAATCAAGCAGCATTTTTCCGCATGTCTGTTGATTTTGCGAATTGACCTCAAAGCCGTTTGCTTCGAGCTCGTCCAGTTCTGCGCGTAACCTGTCCGCGAAATCCTTTGCTGAGTTCATCGGATATCCGGCTCTGGAAGCGCGCTTGCACAGCTTCTCGCCGCGCAGCAGGGCAGGGAATGTATTCGGCACGCTCTCCAGGGTCTCGGTAAAAGTCTCCTGGTGTTTGGATTCGCGCTTGAGCGCGTCCCAGTTTTTGAGCACGTCGTCGCTGTCGCTGACCTTGACCTCGCCGAAAACGTGAGGATGACGATAAACGAGCTTCTGGCAGATGTCATTGCACACATCGTCGAAATCGAACGTTCCGTTTTCACGTTCGATCTGCGCATGGAATACTATCTGCAGCAGCAGGTCGCCAAGCTCTTCGCGAAGCATTTCGGGGCTGTTTTTGTCGATGCCCTCACATACCTCGTAGGTTTCCTCGATAAGGTCGGTGCGGATGCTTTCGTGCGTCTGGACCTTGTCCCAGGGGCAGCCGTTTTCTGATCTCAGTATTTCGATGATATGTCTGAGGTCGTCGATACCGTATCTGTCCTTGAAGTCAAAGTTTACCATAATATACACCAGCCTTTTATTTAAGCCCTTTCCGGGGCGATACCTTTTATATATTACCCTATTTTCGAGTTTTTTTCAAGTGGTTTTATGAATTTTTTCCGGCAGATTGTATTAATTGGCGGTTTTTACGAAAAAACACTGTTGGAATTAGTGAAATTCCATAAATCAGACCTCCTACAAATACCGCTGTAATAACATTTATAGGTGCTTGCAGGCAGTTTTGGACCGCACGATATGTAATATATGCAGCGCCGCCACAGATAAGAGAACAAAAAAGCGGTCGCCTTACGCAGGCAAAAACGCTGACCTTTCCCCTTAGTTGTCTGCGGAGGATAACAGCGCCAGCGGCGGACATGATGATATATCCTGCCGCGGTGGACAGGGCAGCGCCGGAAATATTGAGCTCCGGTACGGACATCAGCAGGGGATTCAGCAGCGCCTTTACCGCGACGGAGCAGCTCATCAGGATAAGCGGGACGTGAGCCTTTCCAATTGCCTGGAAAACCCCGAACATCGCCGAAGCGATTATCATGAACAGTCCGCCGGTGCAGAGCATCATAAAAGCCCCGGTGCAGACGCTGACCTCCGCCAGGCGGCTGGAGTAGAGCATTGAGAGGAGAGGCTCCGCGAGGACAGCGGCTCCGACGCATGCCGGGAATCCGATCGCGGCGGCAGCCCTGAACAGCGTGCAGCAGCCCCTGGCGGCGCGGTCAGCGTCCCTGCATTCCCAAGCTGCGGCTATTTCCGGGATGGAGGTTTTCTCGGTCATTCCGGCAAACGAGGGGATAAGCATGAACATCGTCATGGCGATACCGGTGTAGCTTCCGTACATAAAATTAGCGAGCCCCCCGATACCTCCCGCCGAGGTCAGCACCCCGCTGAATTCCCGCTGAAACCACGCGGAATTGACCGCTATTGATTCCTTGAGGGTGCGGGTGACAGTCAGCAGGTCAACAAAGGAGACGCAGTTCATCACGAGCGCGGAGGCTGCGACAGGCAGCAGCTCGCGGATGAGCCTGGAGCCTATCGCGCGTTTCCTGTCCGTGGGTGTGCTGTCAGGAGGGGGGAGTTTCCTGCGTTTACGGTCGGATATAAGAAGTGAGACAAGCCCGCAGAGTTCGCTGAAAGAGACTGCGACTATCGCTCCGGCGGCAGCGTAGGGAAGCGCCGCGTTGTAAGCGGCGCCGTAGTCGGCGTAGAGCACCCCGAAAACATCAAGTCCGTTTTCAAATCTGTACTTTGCGTAGAACACCACGCCGAAGCTCAGCGCGAGCCCGGCTGCAGCGCGGGAGACCGCCTCTGCGACTGCCGCCGCAGCGGAAGGCACGACGTCCGACATCCCCTCGTAATATCCACGGAAAACTGACGCGACGCAGCATATCATGACAGCGGGAGCTATCGCTGCGACAGCGGGAGCGCTTTCCGGCGAGCAGGCGACATGCTCCGCGAAGAATCCGGAAAACAGCGCCACCACGAGCGTACCGGCAAGTCCGAGCATGGAAAACAGCAGCAGTGCAGTGCGGCGCGTCTTGAGTGCGTTTTCGGGACGTCCTGCGGCGATGTTCTGCGCAGTTAGCCGCATCATTACCGCAGGTACTCCGGCGGCGGTTAGTGCGAAAACGGGGGAGTACAGACCGTAGGCGGTGGAGAAGTAGCCCATTCCGGTGCCGCCTAGGATATTTGCGAGCGGGATTTTGAAAACTGCGCCGACGACCTTTGTGATGGTCATTGAAGCGAAAAGAATCGCGGTATTTTTAATGTATTTCTTGTTCATCGGAGTTCCTTTCAACTATAGAGCCTGTCTGATAGATTGTATTTCCGATGAAGTCCAAATATTACACCGCAGGATGTGACCGAATGAGGCTGAAAGTCATACAATACACCAGCGAGGGTATCGCAATTTTAGAAGAAAGGGGTCATCCGAATGAAGAATATCAGCGAATGTGAATCCGCAAGGAATGTCGGATATGCGTATGTCCCGTGGCAGCGCATGGATAAGGTCTACCCGCCGAACAAGGCGCTGTGTGCGGGAACGATATTCCCTGAGCTGAACATAACGATCGACGAGTATGAGAGGGGGCTGTGGAATGGGAAATAACATGAACATGTATCGTCGTCCTGCGCCTCCTCCCCGCCCTCCGCGTCCGGAGCCGCCGAGGAGCGTCAACGCGAGCTGCGAGGAGCTGCTCCGTGCGATAGCCGAGGCGGATTTTTTCGCGCAGGACCTGAAGCTTTATCTTGACACTCATCCTGATGACAAGCGGGCGGTCGAAATGTATGTTGAGGCGTGCCGTCAGTACAAAGCCTGCAAAGCGGCTTTCGAGGACAGCTTCTACCCGCTCACGGCTTGCAGCGCCGGCAGTGATGGTTGCTGGGACTGGCCTGAAGGCGTCTGGGCGCCGTTCAAGTAAGGAGGCGGAGCGATGTTTATTTTTGAGAAAAGAACGCAGATACCAGTCTGCATAAAGAACCGCAATCCCAAGCTTGCCGGGATAATCCTCGAGCAGTACGGCGGCGCAGACGGAGAGCTAGGAGCTTCGCTGCGGTATCTTTCCCAGCGTTTCACGATGCCGGATAACATGGGAAAGGCACTTCTGACAGATATTGGGACAGAAGAACTGAGCCACCTGGAGATAATTGGCAGCATAGTAGGTCAGCTGACCGACGGAGAGGGCGCGAAGAGTTTTGACAAATACGGCAACGCCGATTACTATGTGGGTCATGCAAACGGAGTATATCCGGTGAATGCGGCTGGAGTGCCGTTCAGCGCGTCATACTTTGCGGTAAAAGCGGACCCGATAGCTGATATCATGGAGGATATGGCGGCGGAGCAGAAAGCGCGTGCGACTTATGATAACATTCTGAGATTGTCAGACGACCCTGACGTGAACGAAGTTATAAAGTTCCTGCGTGCAAGAGAGGTAGTTCATTTTCAGCGTTTCGGCGATGCGAAGCGTACTAATTTAAGCAGAAAAACGGCGGGGACTGGGTGCGACCCCATACCCGCCGTAAACTATTATTTATCTGTAAATCTGGAACGGAGTACCATCATGTGTGTAGCCGAATACGTCATAGTCATAGTCGCAGTTCAGCGTCCAGTATAAAGAAAATACCATCTGACGTGTTGATCAGGGACTTGCTCATTTTAGTCCCGAAGAATTCCATCGAAACAAAAGGGAACAGCGCACCCATCGCAAAAATAACTGCGGAAGCGATCCCGGCTATTCTGACGATTTGCTTTTTACTCATAAAAATACCTCCATTTTTTACTTCGGGGAGCTAAGATTTCCCCGATATTTTTCTTCGCCGAACCTCCCTGACGATGATTATACCATATAATCGACGCACAATACTAGATTAGAAAATTCGGAAGAAACAGGACTTTTTTCTGGCCGACTTTCTGGAAAAAGAAAACTGCCGGACAAAGCGCCCGGCAGTCTTTATATATTCCAGATTATCTTGACATTCCCGTCCTCGCCGATGATGATTTTCTGAACCATTATCGAAGCCACCGCCTTTTTGCGGTCGTAATCCGCGTTTTTCCAGGAGCGTGCAAGGTCTATCACCGCGCCCGCTTCATTCGCGGAAGCCCTGAGCGAATCTATCCGGTCGTACAGCTCGGTTTTTGATTTTTTCAGCGCCGCCGCCTTTGCGTTCATGATATCAAGCATTGCGTCATTCAGCCTGCCCGAAAGCATGGTATCAACAAGCGTCTGCTCGGATTTCTCGATTTCCTTTATGCGGAGCTTCAGCTCGTTTATCTCCGGGGAATCTCCCTTTGCCGGAGCGCGCCATGTGTCTTTCAGCGCGTTCAGCTTTTCGGTGATACAGCCGTAAACCATGTTCTCCAGATCCTCTGCGTAAATCGTGGCTTTAGGTCCGGAACACTTGCGCTTGAGGGATTTCCCGGTGCAGTTGAAGTACCTGCGCATTTCGCCGTTACGGTTGATTTTTCCCTTGATGGTAGTCATGGAGTGTCCGCATTTTTCGCAGAATATCTTACCCGCGAGCCAGCTTGTCTGGTTGGAAACGCTCTTGTGGATCTGCTTGTTCTGTTCGAGTTTCCGCTGACATTTCAGCCAGATATCGGAGCTTACAAGTCCCTGATGAGTGAGAAGCACCAGCTTCATGTCCGACCAGTCAGGGTCGTTGCGCTTGTGTTTTGTCTTGCCGTAAAGCTGCGCGCCGTACTCCCCGGTGAACTCGGAGCAGTCGGTAACCATGTGAACGCCGTGGTGCTCAAAGTAGTCGTAAACGTCTGAATCAGCCCTGACATAGATAGGATTTTTCAGTATCGCGGACAACTTTGCTGTAGTCCAGTCGCTGCCGTTTAGCGGCTTGCGACCCTCAGTAACAAGAATGTCCAGCAGCCTGCGGAGCGACACGTTTTCCTGCGCGTAAACCTCGAATATGTAGCGGATCTGCTCAGCTTCCTCGGGGACAGCCTCCAGCTTCTTGGTTCTGATGTTGTTGATAACAGCCGGGATTAGCTGAAATCCGTAGGGCTGGCGGCCTCCCATGTAGAATCCCATCTCGCTGCGGTGGGCGTAAGCCTGGGTAACTCGCGTGATGGTTGAAGTACGCTCGAACTCCGCGAATATCATCAGAATTTTGACGACCATCTCACCATAGGGAGTAGATGTGTCAAAGACCTCCTGCGAGGACAGAAACTTTACGTTGTAGTCCTTGAATTTCTGGAGGATATTCACGAAATCCAGCATTGAGCGGCTGATTCGGTCAAGCCTGTAAACCACTACCTTGCTGACCCTGCCTTGCTCCACCAGCTTCATCATCTTCTGGAAGCCCTTGCGGTTGACGTTGCCGCCGGAAAAGCCGTTGTCCACTATGCTGATTATTTCGTCGTTGCGCTCATCGGGGCGCAGCGCGGACTTGCAGTATTCAAGCTGGGTGTCGCAGCTTATGCTGTTCTCGCGCTCGACTGATTTCCGTGCGTAAAGTACGATAGCCATGACGCACCTCCTTCCTGTGTGATGAATAAATGTCAGCCTGCCTTACGGCTATCCTTTGACAGTAAACGGAAAAGCTCCTCGGTCATCTGCTGTTTCTCGGGGGATTCTGCCGGAGTGACGTGCTGAACGGTATGTACTTTGTTCTTTGCGTCGGTGTACATTGTGATCATTTCTGCCATAGCGACCTCCTATATCGAACCGCATATCGGTGTATCGTCGGAGCTGAGGTCTATTCCGTCAGCGCCGCTCACAAATATAATATGCGTGAAATTGCAGCATATTTCGTGGTTTATCAGGTCGAGTATCCCCTCGCGGACAGCTTACTTACCTCCATAAAAAAACTCCCCAAGAGTCGTGGGACTCCGGGGAGATGAAGCATTGATTGCAAATAAATCAATCGCTTTAGCACATTTGAAAAGTCACGAATCAAACATTGCAACAAAAATTCGTAACAACAAAATTATTACAAATAAAACCAAAGACGCTGAGGAAGCTATAGTTAAAATAAGTACAATGATACCTATTACACTTTCATTTGCAAAGCCCTGGTCAACAAATAGTGATACAAACTTAGGCAGGTCGGTCAGAAGATACCAGCTTGCAACATTTTCATTTTTGGGTAAAAAAATAGATACAAGCGCCGATATAATTGCAAATTTAATTCCAAGCCAGCAACTTACCATGCTTATTTTCATTAAAATATGCTCAATATTTTGAAAAATTACTGAACTAAAAAACCTGTCAATAATCGCGAGACCTGAAATGCCAAAAAATATCCAGCTTATATCATAGAATTTAAATATTATACAAGCTATTCCGCATAATACGGAGAAAATTGCAACCCGAATATAAGGAAAATCGACCATACTGTCAGTGAACTTATCAAACATTTGCTTGTTCCATCCTTTCTTTTTTGCCAATTAGTAAACGCTAAATAACATCTGAATAAACGAATTCTGGGAGTAAATACTATTGGGTCATTCCTCGTCCTCCTTCTTGCGCTTCTGGAGAATGCTCTCGATGAATTTGAGCGAGTAACCCGCAGCCCGGGCGATGTTAGCCCGCTGCCGCCTTTCCGTGGATTGCTTTGCGAGGTCGGCGACATATTCCGCGCGATAGAGCTTCATCGGGCAGTCTATCTTGTCGCCATGGTAGTGCTTGTACAGCTTGAGCATGGCTTCCGCGCCAAGAAGCTGATAAAGCTCAAAGTAGCTGTCGGTAAGGGCTTCGGCTTCGTTGCCTTCGACATGGAACGCCTCATATACCCCTTTTTCGTCGAGCATGTTAAGATTTATGCTAAGGTCATCGGTTTTGCTCATTTCAACAAAAACCTCCTTTTATCAGATTATAACACATACACACCTTGCGTGTCCAATCCGAAAGCTCTCCCGAAAAAGCACCTTATTATGCACCTTTTATGGTTATTGAATAAACACATTATAGATAGAAAAACCACCTCCTGCCGAAGCAGAAAGTGGTTTTCTGATAGATAGGTTCATTCCTTTGTTAACTTCACGTTGGCTTCGTTCTCGGTTTCAGAGCTGTTTCTGTACACATTAAGATAGTAATCCATTGCTGCATAAAGAACGGGAATTACTCTGAATGAAGCTGAGTAAGACTTGTAAGAAGGTGTTCCAATAATGCGAGGAGATACCAGGAAAAGATAGCACATTTTACCCTCGTTACCATAGAGACGGTCTGTCGTCTGCGTAATCTGAACAATAAGGCTATGTGACTTGGCGTATTTGGTTCCTAAGATGAATTCTTCGGGGTGAGCATTAGCTATAGCGTTATTTACAGCGTCCAGCACAGCGTTTTCGTTCCTTATCGATATTACATTCCATTCATGGAAATAGTCGGGGAATGTTTTGCTGAGATTACTGTTGAGAAACTGAACCAGGTCATTAGCGTCAACTGGCGTATCAGACTTATTTATATAGCCTTCACAGAAAGAACCTCTTTTCAGCGCTGTTCCAAGAAAAGATATCATAAAGCCAATGAACAGTACCAATAGCGCTAATCCAAAGAACTGCCCGATAGTCCAGTTGAAGATAATGCTCAGCAGAAAAACAACAGCGACTGGTATTGGCATAAAGAAAACCAGATATCTGAACGAAACCTTTCTTTTCAATTGCTCCTCTGCATTTTTGCATTGCGTTTTTTCGCAGATGATCTTATCAACGTATTCTTTGAAATTCGGTTCTGACATTTGTTTCACCTTTTTCTTAATTGTTTCCGGAATTGCCAAGAAGCTCTTCCGGCGAATGCTCGCTCGTCCAGTCGGCAAACGTTTCGTAACCGTCACGATAAGCCTGGAACATCCAGGAAACAAGCAGTGTGATATCCGATGCTGGAGTTATCTCCTCGGTGCCTACCGTGCCTTTTACAAATTCCGGGGTACCTGTTTCATCCTTGTCGGGTACGACCGCAGTCAGTGAAAGCTTCAGCTCCATGCCCTTAATATTTCCGCTGACTGTAATGTTAGGTTTGTCATCAACGGTCAGCTCATTCCATGTCGGGGAATCAAGGTACTTTTCCATGACCATCTGGCAGGTTATGTCGGGGCAGTCATCAAAAAGCTCTGCATTTTTTAGCGTGTCGGCATTAGGTGTAGTAAGATGATCCCAAACTGCGTCAGCATTGCATCCGGTAAGCATTATCAGGGCAAGAAGCAGAGAAAATGCGGCAAGTGTGAATCTTTTAATTCTGTTCATTATGTGTTCCTCCTTGATGATCAAAATTGCATCATCGACAACGATATTAGCTTATATGATCTTACTTCGTTATCAATATCCATAATAGTTGCTTTAAATCTCCATGATTCCCCGTCGGCAATATCGGCTATCGTATCATATGCTTCTCCAAGCTGATAACCTGATTCATCATAAAGATTGAACTGAATGCTACCACTTAACACATTACCGCTTACATTTCTGATTACGCCAGTAATATTGCTGTCTTTAACCGTAATCGGCTCGACCCATTCAAAGCCTGCGTCCTCGATGATCTTTCTGTCTTGTTCTGTAATTTCATTAGTATTGTTGGAAGAGCTTTCCGGAGCGGAGCCCTGCCACTGCGAAAGGTCGTCACAGCCTGCCTGGTAAGCGCTGAACAATTCATACATGTAGTCAATGCTAGCCTCCGAATCAAGTTCCTCATCGTCGAGGGTAATTTTATCCAGCGTTATGTAGCAAATAGTTTTATCTTCCGGGTCGTCAGTTACGGTGAATTTAAGACGAACTTCCTGATTGAGAGATGTAATCGTCCCGCCCGTATCTACTGTATATTTTCCGTTCGTACCACCATATGTACCGCCTGGCTCGTCCATGTATTTGGTCAGGACCTGTTCAACTGTGATATCTGGCATATCTTTGAACGGACTGTAATTCATAACGGTTTTGTAGTAGTTGATAGTGGTTATTGGCGGGTCGCCGATTGAGCTGTTACAGCCGCTCATTGTAAGCATTGATAACACAGCGGCTAAAACAGCCAGCAATGATAAAATTCTGCATGCTTTTTTCATAGTAAAATACCTTCCTTTAAATTATTTTGGCTGACATCGTCAGTCATTTTCTTTTTTCCGCTTCTGGATTATGCTCTCGATGAATTTCAGCGCATATCCTCCGGCGCGGGCGATCTCCGCGCGCTTCCTCCGGTCTTTTTCCTGCGCGGCGAGGTCGGCGACATATTCCGCGCGATAGAGCTTCATCGGGCAGTCTATCTTGTCGCCGTGGTAGTGCTTGTACAGCTTGAGCATAGCCTCCGTGCCTAGCAGACGGTACAGCTCAAAGTAGCTGTCGGTCAGGGCTTCCGCTTCGTTCCCGTCAACGTGGAACGCCTCGTAAACTCCCTTTTCGTCCAGCAGATTGAGATTTACGCTCATGTCAAAAGTCTTTTCCATTAAGTAGAATTCCTCCTTTTGCAAGATTATAGCACAGATTTGACCCACAAATCAATGCCGCAAAATATCACAGATAATGTGCCAATTTCTATACCTTTTTCTGACTGTATTTGTTCCGGAAACAGAAAAAACCACCTCCCGCCGAAGCGGGAAGTGGCTCGTTTTATATGTGAATATATGCAGTCGTTACTTGCCGGATTTACCGTCCAGTATCTTGCCCGGACCCTTAGAATGCTTGTAGTAAAACGAATACCCGGTCAGCCTGCACTGCGGGCAGGGACTGACTAACGTCTTGATCATTCCCAGCTTGTAGGGACAAACGGGGCAGGGGGCTTTCTTTTCGAGCATATATCTCACCTCTTTTTTCAGCGCTTTCTACGCTTCATGTCGTCGTTTATCGAGCTGTTCCAGTCGGAGGCGATCCCCACGCCTGAGCGGACTGCGGAAGTGACCTCGCTGAGAACAGCATAATTCAGCGCAGTTCCCGGTTTGTCGCAGATGAAGTCAGCCGCACGGTCACGGCCGATTCCCATGCTGACTGCGGTTTCGGCGGCGTCGATGTTCGCACCGAGGAAAATGAACTCCCAGCCGTACTTTGCTTTCTGATGCTCGATGAGCTTCTTTACCCTGTCGTAGGTGTAGCGGCGGCTTGCGTTCTCCATTCCGTCCGTGGTGATGATGAACAGCGTCTTTGCCGGAACGTCCTCCGGTCGAATGTACTTGTGGATTTTCCTGATGTGGTTTACCGCTCCGCCCACAGCGTCCAGCAGGGCAGTAGTACCGCCCGTGACGTACTGCTCGTTCGTCATGCTGCGAATGTACTGGAGATCGACCCGGTCGTGAATCATTTCGGACTTATCATCGAACAGGATAGTCGTGACAAGCGCTTTGCCGTCCTCTTTCTTCTGCTTTTCGATGAGGGAGTTGAACCCGCCGATAGTGTCCGCTTCCAGCCCGTGCATGGAGCCGCTCTTGTCCAGAATGAATACAAGTTCAGTTAAATCGTTTCTCATATTGACTTCTCCTTTTGAAATAGTAGCCTGCGGACATTTCCGCTGTATTTATAATAGCATATTTCATCGGGATTTTGGTCAATCGAAAGTTTACTTATCTTCCGGAACGGGAGCAGAGCCCAGCAGAGTCTGGTCAAATTCAAGGAGCATGACGTTTATTTCGTCAACGTCAAAAATTTTGTGTTCAATGTAATATGAAACGATAAGGTCGCCCTTGTCGCAGCGTGAAAGCGTGTATCCGGCATAGGAAAGCAGGTCGTTGGTTTCCTCCAGCGACAGTTTCAGTGCGACTGCAAGCGCAAGTATGGTGTTTTTCTTCGGGTGGTAGCCGGATCTGCGTATCTTCGAGAACACCTGCTTGCTGACGTTCGCCCTCATGTAGACCTCCGGGTCGGTCATTCCACGCTCGTCTATAAGCTGAAACAGCTTATCCGAAAAGGAAAAATCAGGTTTAGCAATATATTTCAATATTGATGCTACGTTTACAACAGCCGGAGCCAAATCAGCAAAAATGGCAGCTCCTTTTGGTTCATACGGTCTGGTGCTTGGCTTATTGAACCTTGCACGCTGTTTCTCCTCCTCGGACGGGTAGTGTTCCTCGGAATACTTGTCGTCAATATAGCTCTGAATGTCAAGTTTCAGCTTCTGGCTGACGTTGACGGCGCTTTTGTCGAACAGCACCAGATATACGTCCATGTCGTGATTTCTGAGATAATCCCTGATGGCTTTCTGCGCTATGGAAATCGCCTTTTCTTTCGGACAGCCGTAAGCCCCCGCTGAGATCAGCGGAAAAGCCACGGACTTGCACCCCTTTATTTCCGCAAGGTTCAGCGAGTTCTTATAGCAGGAGTAAAGCTGTTCTTCCTTCTCTTTACCGCCCTCGCGCCAGATGGGACCCACCGTGTGGATTATGTACTTGCACGGCATCTGGTATCCGTGAGTTACACGCGCTTCGCCCACCGGACAGCCGCCGATTCTCTTGCATTCCTCCAGCAGCTTGGGACCAGCGGCTTTGTGAATCGCGCCGTCAACGCCACTGCCGCCTAGCAGGGAAGTGTTCGCAGCATTTACGACCGCGTCAGCTTCGACCTTTGTTATATCGTTCCTTATCATAATGAAAGGCATATTACATCGCTCCTTGTTTGTAATTAATTACAGTATAACACAAGTTCCGCGTTTTGTAAATCACTTTTCCGACCCTTTTTTGCGCTTCTGTATCAGGCTCTCGATGAATTTCAGCGCATAACCGCCCGCACGGACTATCTCGGCGCGCTTTCTGCGGTCTTTTTCCTGCTCGGCAAGATCGGCGACATATTCCGCACGGTAAAGCTTCATCGGGCAGTCTATCTTGTCGCCGTGGTAGTGGTCGTAGAGCTTCATCATAGCCTCGGCGCCGAGCAGTTCATAAAGTTCAAAGTACCTGTCGGTAAGCGCCTTTTCTTCATTCTCCTCCGGGAAAATTGCTTCAAAATCGTTTGAATTGTTCATAATTACGCCCCCATAGTGATAATACCGTGCTTTCTGGAACGAATGACCGCTGGCTTAACTTCTTCGTCGGAATAGAAGCACTTTTTGTCCTCAAGCCTGATACAGGCAAGTCTGCCGCCCTGCGCACCGAGTATCTGATGGTTCAGCGAATTTGGGATAACGGCACAGCCGCAGTCGATGCCGATAAGATTTCCCTTGAAAATGACTTTCATGGGAGAACGCTCCATGAGCATACCGGTCATAGTGTGACCGAAAACGTAATTCGTGACGGTCCTGCGCATGAAGTCGAGCGCCTCCCTCGACCACACGGCGAACTCTGCTTCCGAACTGTACATCTTCTTATATCTGCCGTATAATTCCCGGTCAGCCGCGTGGACAAGCCTGTATTTCTCTGAATCCACGTCAACGTCAATGTTCAGCGGCAGGGATTTCAGAAAGTCCACGATATCGCTCCTGATTTTCTTAGGCAGGCTCTGGAAAGCGGCGAAAGTAAGCAGACCGCCGTTGCGATACCATAGTTCCATGCTGTCGATTGTGCTGCGTCTGATTCCGTCGTAAGGCTCGCCGAGCGCGTTAAGCATCATGAATTCGTGGTTGCCGAGGAGCATTTCTGCGTTCGGCATATCCATAACGCGCTTCAGAATCTCTATCCCGCAGAATCCTCTGTCGATGACGTCACCGAGGATATACAGCCTGTCATCGGGCTGGAGATTAATCTTTTCGAGAATAGCCTCGAAGCAGTCGAGATGACCGTGAACGTCCGAAATAACGTAAGTGAATCCCATAAAGTACTCCTTTCACAATGCCTGTTTCCTCCGTGATTTTAGTATACCACAAACATCGCTATGAAAGGTAATCCGCTAATTGACCTATGAAAAAATGAAAAACTCCCGCCGGAAAGGGCAGGAGAAAACAGGTTCATATTCGCACTTGACAAATCTTACGGAGTGTGCTACTATATAATCTTACCTCACAGCCAATGCAGAAAGGAATAGCCATGAGCAGAAGCAGAGCATTCACAAGATATCAGAGGAGAGCGCATATCAGCCGCAAGAAACGTATCATCGCCGGGGAAAATATCTGGTACTACAAATTCGAGGGACAGCTCAGCAAGGGGAAGATACACTGCTCCTGCCCGATGTGCCGGGTCAAGTCCTGCGACTGCAAACAGGCGAGGGATATACGCAGAATGGATTCGATGGATTATTCGATGAGAGCGGCATAAATCAGCCTATCAACATGACGAAAAGAACGTTCAGTGCGATAACGCCGGAACCGCAGACCAGTATTTTCATTGCGATACCTCCAATTAGTTTAATCTAACAGAAACAATTATAGCACCGTTTATCGGATTTGTCAACACGGGTCAGCGGAAACAAACAATGTTTCCGAATATCCTTGACAACCAGTTCTTTTGGTGATACAATAAAGTAGCTAACGCTAACTCGGTTAAAGGAGTATCACAATGAGTAAGAAATACGACCCGGAAAAGATGATAGCCAAAAGCAGATTCCGCGACTATTATGCGACATGGGAGCCTAACAACAGGCTCCACCTGATAAGCAGAATGTCGCAGCTTCTCAAGGAAAACAGTGAATATGCCGACGCTAAGAACTACTCGCATTTGTGCAACCTGATTACGGCGCTCGCAATGGAGCAGGTCCTCGAGGAAAGCGGAAAACCCCGCAGGGAAGCGCAGGAAACCGTAGCGAATGCAATGTACGACTTTCTGAGACCGATGGTGCCGAAAATGCAGAAGCTTGCAAGCCTCGGCTGCTTCGTGAGGATACTGAAAATCACCATGCCGATAAAGTTCGGGAACACCGTCGGGCACGGCTGGGAAGTGGAATTTCCGAAGTGCCCCGGGGACACCTACTCACTGATTACCCACAGGTGCATCTACCACGATATTTTCAGCAAGTACGGAATGCCGGAGTTTACTGCCGTGTTCTGTCAGGTTGACGACATGATGTACAGCGAGCTTCCCCGTGCGGAATTTATATACACCCAGCAGATAGGCAGGGGAGGGGATATGTGCGATTATTCTTTCAGGAAGAGATAATTAATTCAGCAATCGCTTGCAAAGTACTTTCAAAAGTGGTATAATAGTAGTAAACTGAACACGCACGAATAAGACTGACAGGGTGCAGATTATGGTTAGCCATGACGATGAATTTATCTATCTTATAACCGCATACTATCCGGATGAGCAGCAGTGGAGCAATGATTTCAGGACAAGGAGGAAATGAGCATGATTTGTATTAATTGCGGTGCAAAGGCTGAGAAAGGTTTTACCACAAATGTAACAGATTTAGGCGGTTGTCTTGTTATAGTAAGAAATGTCCCGTGCTATAAATGCTCGGAATGTAATGAGATCATTTATTCCGGAGATGTGGTACAAAAACTCGAAGAGATAGTTGACCACGCTAAGAAACTGATGCAGGAGATTTCAATTATTGACTTTTCAAAGGTTGCGTGATAATGTGACCATTTTATTGCTGGTGAACCCGCTCCACAAGCGGCTTTAAGCGCGTTTACTCAAAATGCTAAATTCGGCGAACTGCTGAACCACTATCAGAGCTGCATTAAATAAAACGTCAGCGGAGTATCGGGCACAGGTCGGATACTCCGCTGAAATCACTTATAATACTTGTCAGGAGTGATTGATGAAATAATTTTGACGATATTTGACTACTCGGCAGTATTGCTGCAAGGAATGACTGTGTATCGGCAATGGTGATAATAATAGCAATCACTGCACTGATGCAGAGCGCATTTTTATCGGAAAGGAACATTGTCACTGCGAACAGCACAGCGTCCAGAATATTCGGAATAAAAGGGACTTTTTTCCTTCTGTCTTTCTGGAAAAAGAAACTGCCGGGCATGTCGTCCGGCAGTGTGTTATATGTTCCGGATGATTTTAACATTTACTAGCGTTAGATATACACATTTGTGTATATTCAGTCGTGACAACGCTTTGAAACTAACAGGATATAATCGGATTTGTATTGACATTTTTTGATCATAGTTGTATAATTAAATGAGACGTTTAAGTAATGTCCACTACAGTGTTTAACCATTCGTTTGTTTCACTATGGTTGGTATATAGTTTTCGCGTGTATGTTGTGGACGTATGCATTAAAGGATCTGGAGGATTTATATGAAAAAGTTTATAGCTTTTACTATGGCGTTGATTATTTCTGTTTCGGGATTTAGCTCGATTGAAGCATTGGCAGATGTATATGATCAGCCGTCTGTCAGCGTAATGGATGACCATGAAATTTATGGAACTGATTCATTCAGCAATATGCTGGCAAATGCTGTGTCGGGAGAGGAGCAGCGACAGCTCGAAGGCAGCGGATTTAAGGTGATGGCTGTAGATATAAGCGGCACAAACGCCACGGTTAAATACAGCGCTCTTGAAAGCTGTAAGATTATTGTGGCAATTTACAACGACGATGGTTCGGAACTTGTTGCCACCGGTTCAGCAGAAGCCTCAGCAGATGAAACCGAAATTACTCTGGCAATTGACGCGGATAAGCTGCCGGAATATTTCTACCTGCGCGCTTTCATGGTTGACAGTGACACTTTACGCCCGAAAAGCGTGGAGTATTCGTCGCCCATGTATACAAAAGATATGCAGGAGCTGTTATCAAAGACGGTATCTGACTTCGACGAGGACAGGGTGCTTAATATTGACGACGATACCGACAACAACTTTGCCGTATACGCCGACAGCACCATAATTATTGATCAGGACTTCGGCACAAACGATCTTACAGCAAACGAATCCAACAATGAATATACCTTCGAAAATCCAACTCCAGAAATGTATGACCTCAAGCCTGGTGACATCATATCGGCATTTTCCGATGATGAACTCTACATTATTAAAATAACCAGTTTATCGAGTATAAACGGAACTGTCACCGTTTATGGTGATGTTCCGGAAATGAGTGAAGCGTTTGATTTTGTGAAGATAGATTCGGCGGCTTCCAATGGCGACGTCGAAGCAAATACTGACGACTGTGATAATGCCGAGCTGATAGAAATATCCGACAGTTCTGCTTCAGAAACGAGCGAGTATTACGAGCAGGATGTTCAGTATGGCGAACCGGAATCATCGTTCATCACTAACGATATATCTGCGTCCGCCGATTTGAATAAGGAATTCAAATATTATTTCGGAACTGATAAGAAAAGCACTGACAAAACTGACAAGAAAAATCCTATCACCGGAAAACTCTGCGGAAATGCCAGCATCAAAATAGGCGGTCACATCAAGGCATTTATAACAAGAAAGCAGTCCTATATTGAAATCAGCGTGGATTACACAATAAACGCGTATGTAAAAGCGGAGGGAAAATACAGCCACGATTTCAAACTTGGTGAGATAGTTTTTCATCCTGCAATAGGAGTGTACATAAAAATAAAGCCGGTTTTAAAAGTAAGTGCCACGGTCGAACTTGAAGCAAACGTAACAATTAAAGGCATTATTGGCGTCAGAATGGGTTCCGACGGTTTTGAAAACCTGACGGACTGGCCAAAAGTAACATCAGATATCAAGATTGACGGCACCCTGTCCGTCGTTTTGAATTTCTCTCCAGAGCTGACGGTGATAGGTAAAAATATCGGTTACGCTAAAATAGATGGAGAATTTGGCGGCAAAATCACCGGCAAATTGCTCTTTGCTGGAACAAGCAAATCTGAAAAACACTTATGCGACAAGTGCATAGAGGGAACCATCAACCTTATTGCAAACATAAGCGCCTCCGGTAAGATACTTAATGATGAGGATCTGTCGTTTAAGGTAGAAATTCTTAATATAGACAAAAAGCTGTGGGATTTTTATTACTCATTTGATAAAGGAAAAGGCGGATTCACGACCTGTCCTAATCGAATGGTAAAGGTTGATATGGCTGTTTATGGATATAATGGCACGAAGCTGACAAGACTTAAAGGCGCAGAGGTTGTAGTTGACCAGTTCCCGAAAAGCAAACCCGTAGAAGACAGTAAGGGACTGCTGTCGATTTACCTGCCGATTCGTAGTTACAAAGTAACAGTTTCCTGCGATGGATATGAAACCACGGAATTTAAAATGCCAGTCACCGGCGCTGAGACGTTCAGTTTTTCAATACAAAAGACCAGGACAGCTAATAAAACAAACACCACCCGCACGGATGGAAAACAGACAAATGCTAAGCATGCTGTATACGATATCAAGTCTGTAAAAACACAAGAAGGTTCGACTATGCTTATAGCCAACGACGGCACGCTTATTATGGCGGGAAAAGGAGTTATGCATCTGAACAAGTCAGGGAACGGATATGTTGCTGAAAATCAAAGCTCCATTTCTACAATCGTTGCTGATAATGTTTTAACTAGTGCCGCAGATTCTTACCGCTACACATTAATAAAAGAGGATGGCACATTATATGGCTGGGGGCAATCAGGACAGCCATTTCATTTCTCATCAGATTGGAAAAGCAATATTTATGCAAACAAGATAATGAACAACGTCGCTTCTGCATGGTTCGTTAAGAACTCACTTTGTGTACTTACACCAAATGGCGACCTATATATTGAAAATACAAATTCGGATGATAAGACGCAAGAAAACTTTTTGCAGAAGAGGTTTTCGAATGTCAAAAGCTATACGGCAAGCAGTGAAGTTTTTATAACATATGCATATATTGATTCAAATGACGACCTATATACCTGGGGTTACAATGCATATGGTTTGATTGGAAACGGAAGTAAAGAAAACAGCGACACACCAGTAAAAATTATGAGCAATGTCAAGCAAGTCAGTCTCGGTAAAGATCACGGCGTAGCTGTGACAATCGATGGAAGCCTATTTATATGGGGCACCAACGTAAACGGGCAGCTCGGAAATGGAGAATCAGGAAGTTTAACTTTGCTTCATCCATATTTAAAGCCTGTCAAAATAATGGATAACGTTGAAAGCGCAATCGCAGACAACAATCTTACTTTTGCCTTGACTAAATCAGGAGAATTATACACATGGGGCAGCGATTACAATTTGCTTGGCGATGGAAACACGACCAAGACGACGCCAACAAAAATAATGGACAATGTTGTGTCGTTTGATGTCGGAATGTATGACGCCATTGCGCTGAAAAGTGACGGTACCGTATGGATATGGGGATACAATTACAATGGTGAACATGGCAACGGTACCAAAAATGCTGTAAAAACCCCGACTCAGTTCATTATACCGGCTGACATAAAACGCTGTGACCTTGTGTTCGACGAGAATTCTGAGGCATATTTCACTACAACAGCTTCCTCGACCATGCAGACCGCGGAATTTACAGAACTCGTTCCGAATGCGGTGTATAACTTATATTCGCTGAGATCCGGGGAAGCTGACGATCTGCTTTCGCCTGACAATATACTTTATATTTCTCAGGGAACAGCCGACGAAAACGGCACATTAACATTCAGCTACATTCCTACAGAGGATGATCAAAACGGTTTCATATTCGTAAAAGGGGAGAACCCCGTCGATATCAACAGTGCGTCCGTGACTGTGTTTGCAAAGTACGCCAATGGCAGTGAGGTGCTTGCAGACCCGCAGGTTTATTATGGTTCACAGCAGCTTACACTCGGAATAGATTACACCATGTCCGGAAATACATCCGCAAGTACTTCCGGTAAATATAATCTTATTCTCAATGGTATCGGAGATTTTACAGGTCAGTTGTCTGTTGAATGGGAGCTCCTTCGCGACCCGAACAACATTTCGCCTGAAAATGTCAATGCAGTTGCTTCCGGCAACAGCGTGGAAGTTACCTGGGATAAGGTCAGCGGCGCAACAAAGTACCGCGTCCAGAAGCGGATAAACTCCGAAAAGTGGATAAGCGTAAGCTACCCGACCACGAACAGCTTTACCGACGCGGATGTCTCCGTAGGAAACCAATACAGCTACCGCGTTCTTGCTTACGTCGGAGGAACATGGAGTGACCCGTCTGCTGCGGCTGTTGTTTCGCTGACTTCGCCCGTTCCTGATAACGTGACCGCCGTTTCTTCCGGCAACAGCGTGGAAGTTACCTGGGATAAGGTAAGCGGCGCAACAAAGTACCGCGTCCAGAAGCGGATAAACTCCGAAAAGTGGATAAGCGTAAGCTACCCCACCGCAAACAGCTTTACCGACACGGAGGTTACTACAGGAAACCAATACAGCTACCGCGTTCTTGCTTACGTCGGAGGAACATGGAGTGACCCGTCTGCTGCGGCGGTTGTTTCGCTGACTTCGCCCGTTCCTGATAACGTGACCGCCGTTTCTTCCGGCAACAGCATAGAAGTTACCTGGAATAAAGTCAGCGGCGCAACAAAGTACCGCGTTCAGAAGCGGATAAACTCCGAAAAGTGGATAAGTGTAAGCTACCCTACCACGAACAGCTTTACCGACGCGGATGTCTCCGTAGGAAACCAATACAGCTACCGGGTTCTTGCTTACGTCGGAGGAACATGGAGTGACCCGTCTGCTGCGGCGGTTGTTTCGCTGACTTCGCCCGTTCCTGATAACGTGACCGCCGTTTCTTCCGGCAACAGCATAGAAGTTACCTGGAATAAAGTCAGCGGCGCAACAAAGTACCGCGTTCAGAAGCGGATAAACTCCGAAAAGTGGATAAGTGTAAGCTACCCTACCACGAACAGCTTTACCGACGCGGATGTCTCCGTAGGAAACCAATACAGCTACCGGGTTCTTGCTTACGTCGGAGGAACATGGAGTGACCCGTCTGCTGCGGCGGTTGTTTCGCTGACTTCGCCCGTTCCTGATAACGTGACCGCCGTTTCTTCCGGCAACAGCGTGGAAGTTACCTGGAATAAAGTCAGCGGCGCAACAAAGTACCGCGTCCAGAAGCGGATAAACTCCGAAAAGTGGATAAGTGTAAGCTACCCTACCACGAACAGCTTTACCGACACGGAGGTTGCTGTAGGAAACCAATACAGCTACCGAGTTCTTGCTTACGTCGGAGGAACATGGAGCGACCCGTCCGCTGCGGCTGTTGTTTCGCTGACTTCGCCTGTTCCCGAAAAAGTGACCGCCGTTTCTTCCGGCAACAGCGTGGAAGTTACCTGGAATAAAGTCAGCGGCGCAACAAAGTACCGCGTCCA
>CAKSEO010000003.1 GCA_934446565.1 uncultured Oscillospiraceae bacterium
TCATATTCCTCACTGCTTAATATTCAAAAAGCCCTCTTTCTTTTTTCTACGAAAGATGGCTTTTTCGACAAGCTGAAGGCTGCATCCTTTCTTTTTCGGGATGCAGCCTTTTCTTTTGTTTTTTTACAGCGCCATTTACTATTAAGATTTGATTTGCTTAAACGGAAGCGGCGGCGCTGTTTCTTTCGGTTACGAACTTAACGAATTCGTCCTGTGGTATCGGCTTGGAGTAGTAGTAGCCCTGAATGAAGTCGCAGTGCAGCTCTGAGAATTTCCTGACCATATCCTTGGTTTCAATTCCCTCGACCACGATCTCCATGTTGAGGTCCTTGATCATTTTCACTGTATTCTGGAGGATAGTCCACATCTTGCTGCTCTGGCTGTTCACAAAGGATTTGTCGAGCTTCACTATCTTGAGCGGAAGAGCTGCGATGCGGTACATGTTGGAATAGCCCGTGCCATAGTCGTCAAGCGAGAATGCTATGCCCGCCTTGCTTAGGTCGTTGAGGTTTTCAGACATGACGCTCTGATCGTAGCTTGCAGCGGTTTCAGTGATCTCAAGGTTTATCTGCTCCGGAGAAACTCCGTATTTCTTCATTATTCCGAGTATCTTTTCTGAAAGACCGTGCTGCATGCACTGTGAAACGGAGAGGTTCACTTCAATATAGCTTATGCCGAGCTTGTGGAATTCCTCGCTGCCGATGAACTTGCAGACCTCCTCAAGCACGAATTCGCCGATCTTGTGGATCGCTCCGCTCTTTTCAGCGGCGGGAATGAAAATCTCAGGCGAAACGAATCCCTCTTTTTCGTCGATGAGCCTCAGCAGAGCCTCTGCGGATACGAACCGCTTTTCCTCAATGGAATATATCGGCTGATAATAGACGTGGAATCCGTGGTTTGCGAAGGCGTTGTCGATAATGCTGTCTATTCCGGTCAACAGGGACATTACCTTTCTTATGTTGTCGCTGTCGGCGTGTATTACTTCGCCGTTGTACGGCAGCTTTGTGCTGAATTCCGCCCCGTACGCCATAAGCGACTTGAAATCCCTGATATCCTCGGGACAGCGCGCGGTACATACATACGCAACAAGGTTGAGGTCAAACTGGTTTAATTTGATATTATTTTTCAGTTCGGCATTAATTAGCTCTGCAGTTTTTTTCATGGAATCTCTGTAGAAGCTGTTGATCGCTATGCGGAAACGTCCGCGGTCGAGGTAGTAAACCTGACCGTGCGCTTTTGACGCCTTGTTTGCATTGGTGATCATCCTGCCTACGTTTTTGAGCAGGTCGTTCGTCTGGTCGTAGTCTACGATATTCTGTATAGTTTCAAAGTTTGAGATGTTGACCATGACCAGCGAAACCGGAGTTTCAGTCACGAAGTATTTCTTCATGTCCTCAGCGTAGGCGCTGTAATTCCGCAGCCCGGTGAAGGAGTCAACGTTCTCCTCCGGTCTTTGGATAAGCACTGCGATGAGCAGTATCCCGACTGCCCCGGTGAACGCAGTCACGCAGATATCAGGGAACAGCGGGATAATTATTCCGGCGATTCCTGCCAGAGGAATCTGGCACATAAGGCAGATTATTTTCGGAAGCGAGAAAAGCTTGCGGTAGAATATCACATAGCAAAGTGCGATAATTATGTAGGCCCCTGCTGCGGCGTAGGTCGCGAAAGCCGCCGGCATGATAGTGTAGACTCCGTCTGGGTAGTCTACCACGATTCCGGTGAAGATGTTGTAGATCATCAGTGAGATGTCAGCTGCAAAGGGAAGTGCCAGAACCACCCAGAGCGGTTTATGTCGGCGAATTTTGTGCCAGACGCTGGTCAGACTTATCACATACATAAGGAAGCACGGCGTTGTCATATTATAGACGATCATCTGCACCGAGTGTGCAAAGCGCCTTAGCATGAAATCGGCAATTTCTAGGTTATCAAGGATATCAGCCCATATTTCAAGACCGCAGCTAAGCAGAGAAATGGATACCAGCAGCAGAAAGAACTGGTTCGCCGCTCCTTTGGTCATTCGGCGGGTAAGCTGTGATATCAGCGAGATAACAAGTATTATCAGCGCGGCGATATCCAAATAAATAATCCGTTCTGTCATTTTTATCACCTTTTCTGGAATATATATCAATTTTTCTATATTTAATTATAGCATGGTTCAAATTTTATTGCAATACTTTTACAATGATGCGGAAGGAAATTTGTTAAGTATGCACAATAAAGACCCGCGAAAAAGTACAAAGCTTTAAACGCGGGTTCTTTGTTAAATCTGTTGGTCGCGGGCAGCTTTCCGGCTGCGTTTGTCATGGTACATGCGCGTATCCGCGCTTCTGATTATGTCGTCAATATTGCCTGCGTCGTTCTTATTGGAGAGGTCTGCTCTTTCCCAGCCGACGCTTTTTTTGACAATCTAGGTTTCACAGTGATATTGGGGTCTAGGTATTGGTTTATTTTACCGTGATAGTTACCTCGGCGGTCTTCCCACTGTTGGCGGTCACGGTGATAACAGCCTTGCCCTTTTTCTTTGCAGTTACAACGCCGTCAGCCGAAACGGAAGCGACTGCCTTGCTGCTGGATTTCCATGTAAGCTTATCGCCCTTTGCCGCGTCAGTGGTTATCGCAAGGTTCATTCCCTTGTTCATTGTTGCTGCGGTAACGTTGGTGAGCAGTTCCAGCTTCGACAGCTTGAAATTGACCAGTCCGAGAGATGTTCCGCCGCATACTTCCTTGTTGTCGTAAGCGTATATTTCGAGTTTCTTCACATCAGATACATCCACGTCAACGGTCTTCGCCTTATTTGAAGGAAGTATGCTGTACTTTTTGAGTAGCTTTCCATCGCCGTTTATCTCAACTGTGATATCAAAATCAGTCTTGTTGTAGCAATCGTCGATAGTTACTATCTTGCCGCTGAGGTTAGTGTATTCGCCCTTGATATTATAAGTTGCCTTTACCCAGCTCTGTTCTGTCATACAGATCTATGATCGTGCAGTTATAGCGCATACTGCCGTCTGACAAAGGTATGTAAGTAAAATCAGCGCACCAGAATTTGTCAGGCAGAGGGACGGTAAACTGCCGTTTGAGAATATTTTCAAACACTTTGTGAGCCGCCCCCTTGCAATAACCGGGTCTGTGTCTGCGAGTAACAGAGAATAATTTCAGCTCGCAATTCATGTATTTGCGACACGTTGTCTGGCTGATTCTGATTCCTTTATTTTTCAGCAGAGCTGACATTAACCTGTATCCCGGGACCCCTTTTCGTTCATGATATGTTTCGGTTATGCAGTTCAGCAGCCTTTCCTTACGCTTACGGTAAGCCGCTTTTCTATCTTTAAGATAGTTGTAGTAGTCGTTAGGAAATACTCCAAATCGCTTCAGAAGCCATCTTAAACCCATCGTGTCCTTGTTTTCTCTTATAAATCGATATGCTGCTAAATGATTTCCCGTGTGAAGAATGCTGCCGCTTTTTTTAAGAATTCGTTCTCCTTTTTGGCTTCTTCAAGCTCCTTTCGCAGCCTGAGATTTTCCTTCATAAGATCATATTCTTCCTGCGCAGCCGGATTTTTTGAGCATTCTTCTCAGTATTTCTTACGTTCTCCGTATCATCGGCACGGAAGCGATGAAGAAACAAGATATGCCTGTTCGGCATGATTCAATTAACAGGCGGAGAATACGAACGATTATTGATAATCTGATTCTGATCGCCGGTCACCTCACTGTTCACGCCCGCAAACTAAGGCTTGCTCTGGTGAGAAGTAATGTATGGATTACAACTTTCCTCAGATTGGATGCTGCTTTTTGAGTTTTGCGGAATCAGGATTAAGTAAAGACACTGTCAATATAATATGCCATTATTCTTCTGTTCCGCCGAGATTTCCAAAATCACCACCCTGCTAAAATTCACAGAACATTGTGAGCGCATATTGATGAAAAAGTTACCTTTTCAAGGTAAGTGATAAAATCTCTGACAAAGGAAACTCACACGGAACTCGCTACTTTGGAATTCCATAAAATAACACTGCTCCGCCTTTCAATTCAAATAGGAAGACGGGATTTTTATACACTTTGACAAAATCGAATTTACAAAAACAAATAAATTGTGCAACGTTACAAATTTGGCATTATTACCAGAATTAAGTGTTGATTTTTAGTAAATAGACTGATATAATAATAATTTGTAAATTATCTTTTAATGTAAGTAACAACTTTAAATTACTGTAATTAAAAGTCAACTTCAATGGAACAGGAGAAAAAAGCAATGAAAAATCTAAAGATTTCCAAGAAGATAATCTGTACGTTTACAGTTGTGCTTCTGCTGACATTTGTTCTGGGTGTTGTTTCCCTGGTATCAACAAACAACATAGCTTCTACGTCTGACAATTACGTCAATATATCTATTCCCGCATTGTCAAATCTTGAAAACGCCAGACGTTACATCAGAATATTCCAGGGTAATATTCTGAAAGCCACCTGTACTGATGATCAGGCTGATTTAGACAAGCTCGTTGAAGACATAAGCAGCGACCGGTCAACGTTCTTCGCCTATCTCGACAGCTTTCTTGAATATGACCCACAGTTTTCAGATGAAGTCGAAAATATCCACACTATCATGGACGATGCAGCTTCTATTCGTGATGGAATAGTAGAAGCAAGCGCAAAATTCACCTATGAGGGCAATCAGGAAGCGTATTCTATATATCTGAACGAATATGAGCCTAACCTCACGAAAGTTACGGACATTCTGGAAAACCTTACAACCGAACTCAATGAAGCAATTACCACAAGATACAATAATGCACAGACTACCAAAACAATCAATATTGTCATAATAATTGCAGTAGTTGTGACGGCTGCAATACTTGTGGTTGCTCTCACAGTCGTTCTCACAAAGGCAATAGTCACGCCAATCATTCAGATTAAAGATTCCATGAACCTTATCGCAAACGGTCTGCTCAAAGAAGCTGACGGCACTATCACATACCGATCCAAGGACGAGCTGGGCGTACTTGCCCATGCAGCAAGGAAGGTCATCAGATTCTTCCAGGATGTGCTGCCCAGCATTTCAGATGTGTGCAGGAATTACGGCAACGGAAATTTCAACTGTACCTGCGAGAATTACGATAGCTACGTTGGCGAAACCAGCGAGATCCGCGACAGTCTGATGTATATACGCGATAATCTTTCCGCTGCCCTTTCAAATGTTGACCAGGCTTCCGACCAGCTTTTAAGCGGCACAGAAGAAGTCTCATCAGGCGCTCAGGCTCTTGCTCAGGGGGCAACGCAGCAGGCATCATCTATCCAGGAGCTTTCTGAAAATATTGCGTCTATTTCCGAATCTATCAAGGCTAATTCTTCGGACGCAGCGGAAGCAAGTGATAAAGCAAATGCCGCAGGAACGGCAGTCCAGGAAGTCAATGTCATGATGTCAGAGCTTGTAAGAGCCATGAACGAGATCAACGAATTCTCCAGCGAAACCAAGAAAATCGTCAAGACTATCGAGGATATCGCATTCCAGACAAACATTCTTTCACTCAATGCCGCAATTGAGGCAGCAAGAGCCGGCGCAGCCGGAAAGGGCTTTGCAGTAGTTGCTGAAGAAGTCAGAAACCTTGCAGGAAAATCTGCTGAAGCAGCTCAGAATACGACTCGGATCATCGAAAGCACTGTTAACTCCATCGTCAGCGGAAATCAGCTCTGCGCCGAAGTTGCTGAAAAGATGAAAAATGTCGGCGAAACAGCCGGCAAGGTTACGGTCATAAACAACAAGATTGCCGATTCTTCCAAGAAAGCCGCTGACTCCATCGTCAAGGTTACAATCGGAGTTGACCAGATATCAAATGTCGTTCAGACAAACTCTGCTACATCTGAACAGTCTGCTGCCGCTTCCGAAGAGCTCAGCAGCCAGGCTAATATGCTCAAGGAGTTGGTTAAGAGTTTCTCGCTTTATAGCGGTTCCTCAAATGCAGGAACACAGCCTGCTGTAAACTCCTGAAAGTCTAATTTATACATAAAAGGCTCCGACAACTGAGTTGCCAGAGCCTTTTTTAGAAATTCCATATGTCTATTATAATAAGTTTGAGATGAAACGAATCTATACTAGGGACGCGCTGAATAAAGCGAAGCGTAACAAAATCAGACCTGTGAGTATACTCATGTGAGTGGGTCGATTTTGTTTTATTCAGCGTTTCCTTAGCTTTGACTTCCGTGATGTCGGTTACGCATTTGCTGAAAGGTTTGTCGGCTTTAAAATCGCGTTTCAGCAGGTCGTCTGACTTTCGTGCTTCACGGTCAGCCTTCGTTATTCCATTTTGAGCGTGGGGTGTCAAGTTTTATTATACAACATCAAAATTTCTTATGTAATTGGCTATAAGTTGCATTTACGCGGCTTTATGGAAGTAAACTTTTGTTGATAAATAACATTGACTTATCATGCGGATTATGCTAAAATATTAAGGTAAATTGAATAGCAAGGGTTTTATTGGAAACGTACATTCTCCGAATGATTAACGAACAACACTTATGCTGCAACGTTAATACAGGAGGATTTTTTTATGCCCAAAAACTTATTTCAGGAAATCATTTTCACGATAATTATGGTGATCGTGATGGTATACGCGATGATATGCTACAACATTGCGCTGAGCACCGGAGGAATGTCTAATTTCGTTTTCCTCGCCGCTTTTAAGGAGCTTGCTATCATGGGTCCCATTGCGTTTGTGCTGGATTTCTTCCTTGTCGGAAAAATTGCAAAGGCAAAGGCGTTCAAGATGGTCGATGTCAGAAAGGACAATCCGTTTCACCTCGTTATCGCAATATCTGTCGTTTCAGTTATCTTCATGTGCCCGCTGATGAGCCTTGCCGCAACACTGCTTTTCAAGGACGCAGGCAGCGAATTTGTCGCTGTATGGCTTCAGACAACGGCGCTGAATTTCCCGATGGCGCTTTGCTGGCAGCTGTTCTTTGCAGGCCCTGCCGTAAGATTTGTTTTCTCCCTTATATTCAGAGAGAAGAAAAGCGTAGCTGCTGGAAGCGAAGAGACCGCGTAATTCATGTTTCTATAATAATAGCACCGGAAGTGATTTTCGTTTACCTCCGGTGCTGTTTGTTATCAAGGGATAATCAGACGCCGCCGTAATGTTTTTTCTTGTCAAGCAAAATCGTAACATCTTCCACCAAAAGATAATGTGCGTCACTGACGCCATTTTACGCCTTGACTTTTCACGCAGAATACAGTATAATATATGGAACAGGTCAAAAGTGCGGTTATGCAGGCGGCATCAACCACCTGGCATACCGTGACGTAAAATTAATATGTAAAATTATTATGCGTGTAATGTTCCGGAGCGCATGAATGAGCATTGTAAGGGTGGTTTTGTCAAAACCGTAATAGGCGGAAATGCCGAAAGAAAATGTTCGGTGAGTCCGACCGCCGGTAGAACTTTTTTTAGGGAACGCTTTTCCTCACTTTGGCAATAAACTAACGTTTTTGACACGGCTTTAGAGTTTCAGTCCGGAAACCACCAAAAAACACGGAGAACACTATGGACAATGAACTTATCAGCCGTATAACAGAATTATTAGAACAGGTTTCAGACGAAAACGAATTTTTATACCGGAAATCTACCGGTGAAATAATCGACAGAAATCCCGAATTCATTGACGAAAGAACTTTGGAAGACATAGAGGTCAACGAACAGGATTATATTCTTCTACCCACGCAGTACGATATTCACGAATATCAAATCATGAAAGACTTTGCGTTGGAATGCCCATATGAACAGATGAGAGACCGAATGCTCGCTTCGCTTCGGGGAAGCGGAGCATTCCGACGGTTCAAGGACGCGGTTTATTATCTTGGGATTCGCGACGACTGGTTTGCATACAGAACTAAACGATTCAGTGAAATTGCAGAACAATGGTGCATACAAAACGGACTGCTGTAAACAAAGTACAGCACCGCACAATATAGAAGTCCCCCGCAAAGCCGCAACTCTGTGGGGGACTTTCCATCTTATGCGTATCATTTCAGCGGGTCTGAAAAAATAACTGTGTAAACACGAACGCTGCAAATCTGTCCTCAAAGAAAATCATGAACTGAGCGTAAGCCAGGCCCCAGTCGCGAACCGGCATAGTCCACTATCATATCAAGGACACACTGAATATAGTGCAGCGTAACAAAATAGAACGTAGCTGACATTACCCCTGTTCGTCCAAAGCGAGCGGGGGATGTTCTTATATTCGGCGCGTTGAAATCAGCGTTGCGCGGGGTTATTCAGGCTTGATTACGGTGCGGTATTTTGTCACGCGTCCGTTTCCGATTTTCTCGATTTCGCCGGATTTCAGTAATCTGCCGAGTTCAACCTCGACAGTAGTAACGCTGATGTCGGGCAGTTTTTCGCATATCTCGCGCTTGGAAACCGGCAGCAGACTGCCCGTTACCAACTCCTCGATTCGCTGTTTCTTGGTGATTTTCCTGTCCTTCAAGCTCGCAAATCTGCTGTCCAGCTCAAAGTAGCTCATTTTCAGGTTAAACAGGAAGTTGTCGATGAACGGAAAGTAATTATTATCGTTCTCGTGCCAGCGCTCCGAGGACTTCTGAAGCGACGTGTAGTAATAATTTTTGTAGGTGTTTATCTGTTCCTCAATCGACACATATTTCCCCGCGCTGAATCCGCATTTATACAGCAAAAGCAGCGACAATAGCCTTGACATTCTGCCGTTCCCGTCGCGGAACGGGTGAATGCAGAGGAAGTCCAGAATCACGCACGGAATTAGCAGCAGCGGATTGATTTCCGCCTCCGAATACGCGTCGTGATACGCAAGAATCAACTGTTCCATCGCCGCGGCAGTTTCGCCCGCGGGAATCGGCGTGAACCGCACGCTGCGTACTCCCAGGCGGTCGGTTTCCATGATGAAATTGTCCTCCGTTTTGTACTTACCCGCGAGGTCATCGCCGCTCGGCTGGAGGAGAATTCGGTGCAACTCCAGTATGCTTTTTTCGCTGAACGGAATGTCGAAGTAACTGCCGTGAACAAGGTCGAGCGCGTCGCGGTAGCCTGCGATTTCCAGCTCGTTATGTCCCTGCGGCGCGGTGGATTTGTTCACGATGTCGCGGATACGCTTGTCCGTCGTGATTATCCCCTCGATGGCGTTGGAGCTTTTCACCGACTGTATCTTCGCGACGGATTCCATCGCTGAGAATACGTCCGCAAAGTCGGTTCGGCGCAGCTCCGCCTTTGCTTTCATCTCGTAGATTGAGGTCGCGGAGTTCATTATGTCGGCGGGAACGCTAATTTTTTTCAGGAACGTGTAGTCGAACTTTCGCATGAGGTTCTCCTTATGTTGCGGTTTTTCTGCATATATTATAGCTTATTATATGCAGATTGTCAACACGCAATATTGAGAAATTACTCAATCCGGAATGTTGCGCGCGAACTCCCTCTCGATTTCCGCGGAGTCTATCCAGCCCTTTTCCTGCGCGGAACGTTCGCCCTTTTCAAACTCGCTCATCAGCCGCAGGAGAGCAACGATTTTCTCATATTCATAAATTCAAAAAATTGTCCGACTGCCGCTATCGGCAATTTCAGCAAATAAATTCCCGAAAACGCTCTTGATTTTTTGCCGATAACGGTATATAATATCCATAAGGAGTTGAGAGCATGAAATATATATCCGTAAAGCAAGCCGCGGAACTGTGGAACCTGTCCGAACGAAGCGTCCGGAATTACTGCGCACAGGGGCGCATAGATGGCGCGTTCCTGACCGGAAAGACGTGGAATATCCCCGAGAATGCGACCAAGCCCACGCGCGCCGCAACGGCAAAGAAAGCGCCCTCCACCCTCGCTGAGATACTCGCGGACGAAATGCATAGCGGCCGCAAAGGCGGTATCTACCACAAGATACAGGTGGAGCTGACCTACAACTCAAACCACATGGAGGGCAGCCGACTGACCGCCGACCAGACGCGATACATCTTTGAAACCAACACGATCGGCGTGCTGAAAGACGAAATCGTCAACGTGGACGACATTATCGAAACGTCCAACCACTTCCGCTGTATTGATTTAATCATCGAGAACCGCAGTAAAAAGCTGTCCGAAGCGTTCATCAAGGAGCTTCACCGGATTCTGAAATCCGGCACCTCCGACAGCCGGAAAGCGTGGTTCGCGGTCGGGGACTACAAGAAACAGCCGAACGAGGTCGGCGGCGAGATTACCGCGCTCCCAAGGGACGTCCACGCGGAAATGCGCAGGCTCCTTTCGGATTACGAAAACGGCGCGCCGAAAACCCTCGAGGACATCGTGGAATTCCACGCGAGGTTCAAAAAGATACACCCGTTCCAGGACGGAAACGGCCGCGTCGGGCGGCTCATTATGTTCAAGGAGTGCCTGCGGTTTGACGTCGTGCCGTTCATCATCGACGAGAGCATTAAGCTGCTTTATTACAACGGTCTGAAAAACTGGGACACCCAGCACGGGTACCTCATCAGCACCTGCCAGCTCGCGCAGGACGCGTTTCGGGAAATGATGGGGTATTTTGAAATTACGGAAGTCTGATTATTTATTCATATAGTCAAGGGCAGCGAAAAACATCTCGTAAACATCGTCCCAGCCGTCCGGAGTATCAACTCCACCGCCGTTTACCGAACGGCACATTGCGGCGCAGGTTTCCTCCCCATCGTAGAGAAGTTCAGCCGCAGTTATCGGGAATCCCTCGGCTGTTGCCAACTCACAGAGCGCATTCACGGGATTTCTGTCGTTTCTGGTCGCGTCTATTCTTTCGGTAAGTTCTTTATTGTTCTTTGATTTTTCAAGCAAGAATGTAAGGCTGTCGTTCATTGTATCACTCCTCGCTTTTCATTTTACCACTATTCTCTATAAAATGCAAGATGGCCGCAGCTGCGACCATCTTGTTTCTTATTTAAGTTCGTTCATTACTTCAGGTCTGAACGGTAACGTAATTTTGAATGCCTGTTCGGTTACCTCAAGCTTATCCACATTTTTCTTTTACCCCGTTGCGGCACATAGCTTTTCGCCAGTTCGGATTTTTGGTTAATCCGAGTCAGCCATTGTTTTTCTTCCTCTTTTTTTATAGTATAGTTTTCTTAAGGCTGTCCTCGAGGACGGGAGAAAAACCGTCATCGGAATACATCTCATAATGGCAGCCTTCATAACCGATAAGCTTAAGATCCGACAAATCTATCTCAGACGTATTTTTCACAGGCTTTCCAAATGGTATCGCCTTATCCTTGCGGATAAAGAATACAAGCTCATCAAGTTCGGAATCTACATAATGATGACCCTTTGAGAGTATTTCGGTCTTGATATTTTTGCAGGACTTCATTCTTACCGCCATCATTTCCTCCGGCAGATAAACGTAGCGCCCCTTTGCATTCTGCTTATATACGGGGGCAATCATCAGCTCGTTACCGAGAAGAAGCTGGTCGTCAACCTGCTTTGCCATATCGTCATCGGGGAAATCAAAGGATAGCGGCTTAAACATCATTTCCTCATTCAGCGCCGCCCTGAGGTATTCGCTGTAAAGATAGGGAATAAGGCAGTAGCGTATCTTTATCATTTCTGCGGCAGCATTAACATTATCAAAGCAATAAAGCTCCTGATCTCTTGTGCCAAGGGCGGAGTGGTTTCGGAAAAGGGGTGTAAACAGGGAGTATTGCAGCCAGCGAAGCATTAAATCTTCCGTCGTATCACATCCAAAGCCGCCCGTATCGCAGCCGGTAAAAAGAAAGCCGCACATATTAAGGGCAGGAAGCTGCTGCATAGACTGGAGTATATGTGACCACCAGGATTTGTTGTCGCCCTGCCAGATACCGCCGTAGCGGTGAGCGCCGATATAGGACGAACGGGAGAAGAAAAGCGTGCGCTTTTCGGGGCAGATCTCTCTAAGCGCTTCAAAGGCGGAGCGTGTCATATTCATTCCGTAAATGTTGTGAACCTCACTGTGATTTACCTGTTCGCCGTTTACATTATGATAAAACTTGTCGTAATCGCCCTTGTTTCCATTAAGACCCGCAACCATTCCTGTAAAGGTAAAATACTCGTCTATACCCATATTTCCCGAAGTGAGCTTTTCTATTTCCTTAAGGGTATCGGAAAGCCTGTCCTCGGTGTAGAAAATCGCAGGCTCGTTCATATCGTTCCAGAAGCCCTCGATTCCCATGTTTGTGAGAACAGCATACTTATTGCCGAACCATTTTCTTGTCTCGGGATTTAGGAAGTCGGGGAAATGTACCCTGCCCGGCCATACTGCGCCCACAAAATCCTCACCCTCTGCATTCTTGCAGAAATAGTTATTCTTTACGCCATCCTCGTAAACCTCGTAGCCCTCCTCAATTTTAACTCCTGCGTCGATTATGGGCACAAGGCGTAAGCCCTCTGATTTCATATCAGCCGCAAGCTTTTCAAGGTCGGGGAAACGCTCCTTGTCAACGGTAAAATCCTTGTAGCGCTCCATATAGTCGATATCGAGATAAATGCTGTCAAGTGGTATTCCTGCCTCTTTATACCTTTCGGCAACCTCTCGGATATCTTGCTCTGTTTTGTAGCCCCAGCGGCTCTGTCCGTAGCCAAATGCCCAGAAGGGCGGAATGTAGCTTCTGCCGATAAGCTGTCGGAATTGCTTTACAATGTCATTTTCACTTTCGCCCGTGATGATATAGACGATAAGGTTCATTGTTTCGGGCGTTATCTTCATCTCGCTTCTTTTGGTGTAGCCTATGTCGAACTCGATTTCTCCTGCATAGTCGAAGAATGCGCCGAAGAGCTCTTTTCCGCTTACAATAATAAAATTATGGGAGCCGTAAAGTGAACGGGTATCCTCCTGATGATTGGGATTGTCATAGTTCCAATTTTTGTACTGCCAGCCACGCTTATTTATGCCTCTTATCTGCTCTCCTAAGCCATATACAATATCATTTTCGGAAAAAGAATACCCGAAAGAACTGTTATCGTCGGTTTCAAAAAAAGGCGGTTTATCTGTTGAAGCCTCAATGTCTTTAATAACCGCTTCTGTGGGGAATGGAGTTCCGTAAACATATTTTCTTATCATAGTGGCGTTACCTCCTGAAATATGGGTTGAATATATTCTCTCTATATGATATAATACTATAAAAACAGACAATAATCAAGTGATATTCTACTGAAAGCTGATACTATCCTATTTACAGAGGTGGCTTTATGAACAAAAACAGCGCCAGAGAAAACCGTGTACACAGTTCGGAAACAAAACCATACAGCTACTACGAATGCAGTATTCCGGACGGTTTCGTCTGCGTTCCCATGCATTGGCACAGCGAATTTGAGCTGAACTATATCCGTGAAGGCTCGGCAGAGTTTATCTGCGGCGAAAAGAGGTTCAACTCCTCAAAGGGCGACATAATCATCACTCAGCCGAACATTTTGCACTCGATTTACCCTCATGAAAACACACGGCAGGTATATGACACCCTCGTTTTCAGCAGCGAGCTTTTCGGCGGCTCGGAGCAGGACAGGTATTTCGCAGAGTGTATCCGTCCTCTGATTAACGGTAGTATGCGGCTGCCGATGCGAATTACGCCCGCTCACTGCTATTATTCGGAGCTTTCCCTTTCGGCAGAAAACATATTTTCCTGCGCACGCGGTGATTCTCCGCAGCTGGATATGCTTTTACGAAGCGAGATAATGCGGTTTTTCTGGCTGCTCGAAACAGAAGCGAAAGCTGCGGCTGTTCATACAGACAGCGTTATTCGCCCCGCTCTGGAATATATAGCGGAGCATTACTCCGAGTGCATAACGATAAGCTGCCTCGCCACCGCCGTTCATCTCAGCGAAAGCTATTTTATGAACAGGTTCAAGGAATATGTGGGACTAAGTGCAATCGAGTATATCACACATTTCAGAATAGAAAAAGCCTGCAAGGAGCTTGCAGGCACAAATAAAAGCGTAATGGAAATAGCATTTGAGTGCGGATTCTCCAACCTCTCAAATTTTAATCGGCAGTTCAGGCGGATAGCAGGCTGTTCGCCGACCGAATACCGTAAAAGGCAGGTAATCAGCCGTTAATAATGCGGTCTATCTCCGCTTTTTCGGGCATTACCTTCAGTGCGCCCCGTCTTCCTGTAATAAGCGACGCTGCCGCATTTGCGAAGCTAAGCAGCTCGGAAAGCTGCTCTTTATTCAGCTGAATACCGTTTTCGCTGATATAGTTCAGCGCACAGCCCATAAATGTATCGCCTGCGCCCGTTGTATCAACAACATTGGTATTATCGTAAGCGGGAGCTGATACAAGTGCGCTGCCACAGTAGGCTTTGCTGCCGTTTCTTCCCATTGTTGCAAGCACAAGCGGAACTCCATACTCTCTTATAATAGCGAAAACGCCCTTGTCGATGTCCTTTTCTCCCGTCAGGAACTCGATTTCGTTATCGGATATTTTAAGAATATCGCATACCGAAATACCGTATTTCATAGCCTCTTTTGCGTCCTCAAGGCTCTCCCACAGCGGTTCACGGAGATTCGGGTCAAAGGAAATAAGCGCGCCGCTTTCCTTTGCGGTATTTATTGCACTAACGGTAGCAGCCCGGTTTCCTTCATGGGTCATTGACAGCGTTCCGAAATGAAATATCCCGGCATTTCCGATAATATCGCTGTTTACCTCGGAAACGGTCAGCATCATATCCGCACCGGGGCTTCTGTAAAAGCTGAAATCCCTGTCGCCGTCGGGCTTTTTATGCACAAATGCAAGAGTAGTGTGAACATCTTCATCGAAAACAAGTCCCTCTGCGCCGATGCCGCATTTTTCAATTACCTCGGACAGCATTTTTCCGAAGCTGTCATTTCCGACCTTTCCGATAAAAGCCGTTTTCTTTCCGAGCTTTGCGAGCATAGCGAGGACGTTGCAGGGCGCACCGCCGGGGTTAGCTTCAAGCAGGGGATTGCCCTGTTCGCTTATTCCGTTTTCGGTAAAATCAATCAGAAGCTCGCCCAGAGCGACAACATCATATTTTTTCATATCTTTCCTCCGATTATAAGAGTGTGCAAAAACCGGTCAACTGAAAGACTTCCATAAGCTGATTGCGAATGACATAAATATCTTCCTGTGCTATCAGCTCATTTTTCAAAGCATAGCTTATCAGCCGCTGAATATCATCATAAATCATAAGTTTACTCCTTAATCGCCGTAGCCGTTCGGGTGAGTTTTATGCCAGTTCCACGCGCTTGCGATAATTTCGTCAAGACTGTCGTGAACGGGCTTCCAGCCGAGAATTTTCTTCGCTTTTTCGCTTGAAGCAACCAGCCTTGCGGGGTCGCCTGCGCGCCGTTCGGTTTCAACAGCGGGAATCGGGTGTCCTGTGATTTTTCGTGCCGTTTCGATGACCTCGCGAACGGAGTAGCCTACGCCGTTTCCAAGATTGAAAATATCGCTTTCTCCGCCGTTCATCAGATATTGAACTGCCAGTATATGAGCCTGAGCGAGGTCTGTAACGTGAATATAGTCGCGGATACAAGTTCCGTCGGGCGTGTCGTAATCGGTGCCATAAATTGAAATTGCTTCTCGCTTTCCGTTCGGCACTTGCAAAATAAGCGGGATAAGGTGACTTTCGGGGTTGTGTGATTCGCCGATTGTGCCGCTTTCGTCCGCTCCGCAGGCGTTAAAATAACGCAGGGAAACATAACGCAGTCCGTGAGCCGCCGCAGTCCACTTGAACATCTTCTCCATAGCAAGCTTAGTTTCACCGTATGGATTTGTAGGGCAAGTCCTGTCGCTCTCTAAAATTGGGATATTTTCGGGCTCGCCGTAGGTTGCGGCAGTGGAGGAGAAGACGATTTTATCAATTCCATGACGAACCATTGCTTCAAGCAGAACCTTCGTGCCACAAAGGTTGTTGTCGTAGTATTTAAGCGGGTTCGTAACGCTTTCACCGACTAGAGAAAAAGCCGCAAAATGAATAACAGCGTCAATTTTCTCCGAGCCGAACAGTTTGTCCAAGAATTCAGTGTTACGGATATCGCCTTCATAAAGCTTTGCAGCTTTTGGAATTGCGCTGCGGTATCCCGTTATAAGATTATCCGCAATAATTACCTCGTGACCTGCTTTTACAAGCTCCAGCGCGGTATGAGAGCCGATGTAGCCTGCACCGCCCAATACCAAAAAATTCATTATAATCCCTCCGTTATTTCAACGCCGCCTAATGAACGAATCCTAAGCACATAACAGCTTCCGTCACCGAAAATACGGTTCATTTCACTTACATATTCGTTCACTTTATCGGTTGGTACAAACGCCTGAATTGTTCCCGCAAAACCTCCGCCGTGTACTCTTAGTGCGCCCTTTTCTCCGAGAATCCGTTTGCTTAACATAATGCCGATTGAAAGTGCTTGCTCGCTCGGCTGTGAACAGGAATACAGATTTTGCAGAAGATTTGCGGAGGATTCACCGGACTGTTTAACAAGTTCAAGGAAATCATCCATATTTCCGTCCAAAAGTGCATTTGATTCCTGTACTGCACGTCTGTTTTCATCAAAGAAGTGTGCGGTTCGCAAAACGGCACGGTCGGAGCACTTTTCTCGAAGCTGCGGAATTGCACCGTAGAAGTCGTTTTCGTTTACATCCCGAAGATACGCCTTTCCGAACTGCGCCGCAACATTCTCCATTTCAGAACGAATGGCGACATAGTCATCTGTCAAGTCGGCGTGACTTCCCTTGGTGTCGGTAACGCAAAGGCAATACCCCGCATTTTTAAAGTCGAAGGGAAAGCTCTGTATTTTCGGGTTTCCGGTGTCGTGGAAATCAATAGAAACAAGCCCGCCTACGGAGCTTACCATCTGGTCCATAAGACCGCTCTTTTTTCCGAAATACTCGTTTTCCGCATACTGCCCGATTTTCGCAATTTCGACAGCGCCGACTTTTCCGTTATTGTAGTGGCGGTCGATAATTGTGCCTATCAGCACCTCAAAAGCAGCCGAGGACGATAGTCCGCTTCCGCTTAAAACATCAGAAGTCGTGTAAGCGTCAAAACCGCGCACTTCAACGCCAATATCACAGAATTTTGACGCGATTCCTCGAATAAGCGCAGATGAATCTCCTTTCTCGCTATTCTGCACAGATAGGTCGCTCAGGTCCACATTATTCGGAGAATGACCCTCGGATTGCAAGCGGATTACTCCCATGTTGTTAAAGGACACAACCGCGATTATATCAAGATTTACCGCCGCCGCAAGCACGCAGCCGTGCTGATGGTCGGTGTGATTTCCTCCGATTTCGGTTCTGCCGGGCGCTGAAAATACTGATATCTCCTCGCTGTCGGGAAAACACTCACGGAATCTGTCAACCGCATCGGAATATCGTTGCTTCTGTCGTGAAATCGTCTGCTCGCAGCTACCGTAAAGCGTTTTCAACACTTTATCAAAAGCGCCCTCGCTAAGCTGTTCTTTGAATTTTCGATAGTTTATCAAGCGTCCTCCTGTTATGTTTGGGCAGTGAAATGCAATTCAATCGGCGCATAATCTCCCCAAGTTTTCGGCAGCAGAACGCCACCGCTCATCAGAGCGTTTCCCGTATAGCATTCGCCGCTTTCCAAAAGGCTGTATTTCGCTTCGGGAATAAGTCCACGCAGCTTGATTCGGTATTGCAGGCTGTTTGGCTCTGTACGGAAAACAACACCGCCGACAAGCGCTTCTCTCCTATCCTCTGAAACAAATTCCCAAGCAGCGAGTTTATCTGTCATCGGATTGCTAAGGCGGTAGTAAATCCCGTTATGAATAAGTGGGCCGTCCTTCTTAAAGCGAACAATTTGATTTTTAACCTGCTCTTTTTCGCTGTCGGACAGGGTGTTAAGGTCAAGCTCATAACCAAAGCTTCCCGCCATAGCGGTAACCGCTCTTGTTTCAAGGGGAGTTATTCTGCCCGTCTGATGATTGGGAACCGCCGAAACATGAGAGCCAACTGCCGAAATCGGATAGAAAAATGATGTACCATACTGAATTGTTGTTCTTTCAACAGCATCCGTGTCATCGCTGCACCATATCTGCGGGCAGTAGTATAGCATTCCTGCGTCAAATCGACCACCGCCGCCGCTGCACCCCTCAAAAAGCACATCGGGGAAATCGCGGGTAAGCCGCTCCAGCAACTCATACAAACCGAGGACGTATCTGTGGGGCATTTCGCCCATATTTCCGCTTTCAAGGCAGGCAGAATACCAGTCGCAGATACTGCGGTTCATATCCCACTTGACATAGGAGATGTCGGCGCTTTTAAGAACATCGGAAATCGAGTTATAAAGATAATCTCTGACGTCAGCTCTTGTCATATCGAGAAGCAGCTGAAATCTGCTGCGATTAGGCTTTCTGTCGGGGATTTGTATTGCCCATTCGGGATGAGTGCGGTAAAGCTCGCTGTCCTCCGAAATCATTTCAGGCTCAAACCATAGCCCGAACTTCATTCCGATAGCATTGACTTTTTCGGCAAGACTTCCCAGACCGCCTTTCAGTTTATTCGTATTGACAAACCAGTCGCCAAGCCCGGAGCAGTCGTCGTTACGCTTGCCGAACCAGCCGTCGTCCAGCACCAGCATATCCACACCAAGCTGTGCCGCCTGCTCTGCAATTTTCAGGATTTTCTTCTCGTCAAAATCAAAATAGGTAGCTTCCCAGTTGTTTATCAGAACAGGGCGCTCGGCAAGCTTATATTTACCTCGACAGATATGCTCCCGCACGGTTTTGTGAAAATTATGGGAGAGCTGCTCAAAGCCCTTATTGCTGAAGGACGTTACCGATTCGGGGGTGCAGAACTTCGCTCCCGATTTCAGTTCCCAGCGGAACAGCTCGGGGTTTATCCCCATAACAAGGCGGGTTTGCTCCAGTTGGTCGTATTCAATTTTTGCCGAGAAGCTGCCGCTGTACATCAGCATTGTGCCGATACAATTACCCTGTGTTTCGGTGCAGTCCTTATTGCACAGAATGATACTCGGATTCTGCTGGTGGCTTGACGTACCTCTGCGTGAGGAGCTTTCCTGTATGCCGTGGGCGAGGGGCAGCCGCTCGGTTATTCTCTCCATTGTGTGCCTGCCGTGAAAATGTATCCACTCGTTATAATCTCTCGGCAGGTCAAGGCAAAGGCTTGCGGCATTTGTGAGAAAAATGCTGCTCTCTCCCTTATTCTCAATAATTGCGCTGCGTGTGATAATATCAAGCTTGGGAAGCACTCCGTATTTCAGAGTAACGGTAATATCGGAGGCAGTATCTTTGAGATATACTTCAAGTGTCTGCGCTTCGGGGCTGTCCGCATATACTGCGGGAAGTCCCTCTATCGAATACTTGCCCTCCGTTATTTTGTAGCCGGTATATCTCAAATCAAGCGCACAGCTTCCGTTCGAATGAACGACGGAAACCGCATTTATCCTGTAATCTCCGACACCTGCACAGGAATATTCAAGCGGCAGGGTATCGAGAGAATAGCTGCGGCGGTTTTCCGCTTTGTAAATATTCCCCGAAAAGCCAACATCGTGGTATTTGCACAGATACTCCATGCTCATACTCACTTTTTCGCCGTACCACAAATGCCGAAGTACGCCGTACTCATCAGCAATAAGCTGATATTCCGAATTTTCTGTTTCTATGGTAAAAAGTCGTTTTGTTTCATTAACGGTAACAAACATTTCCACACCTCTCACTTTATCTCAAAATTATATGTTGTAAGGTCGGCGTCAAGGGTGATTGAATAACCGCCGCAGGTTCTTGTTATAACAAGTCTGTCGCCGTCCGTATCTACGGAAATACCGCCCTCAAGGCCGAAAGCAGGGTGGGAGTTTCTGAGCTCCATAAGCTCTTTCAGCTTCCGAACAATCGGTCTTGACTGCTCCGCTTCAACGTCCCCGGCGGTGTAATAATGGCGGTTTATATCACGCCCGTTTTTGGTACGCTCCATAAGTTCAATATCATTAGAGCCTGCAAGCATACCCACATAGTACACCTGCGGAATACCGGGAGCAAAGAACTGTATCGCTCTTGCAAGAAGATATGCGCTGTCGTTGTCGCCGAGCGCAGAATAATAGGTGGTGTTCACCTGATATATGTCAAGATTGTTGTACGCTTCGGAGCTGTATATCATCTTAACGTTTGCGCCTTTCGAGTACATCTGCTCCTTTACCTTTTCTATCTCCTCGTCGGGAAGCAGGTCTTTCACGTCTACAATGCCTATACCGTCGTGTGTGTCAAGTGTGGTGAACTGCTTCATCGGGCATTTCAGCAGCCAGTTTTTGAGATATTCTCCGGTGTGATTATACAGAGCGTGGAGAGTGAGAACAGGCAGTGCAAAATCGTATATCCAGAAGCCCTTATCAGCTATTTTCATCGGGATAGTGTAATGCTCGTGGATTTCCGGGAGTATTTCCGCGCCGCCCTCGGAAGCGATTTTTTCTATATCATAAAGCAGCTCCCATATATCCGGCTCGATAAAAAAGCAGCTTGTTCCCGCTTTTTTTACTGCATAAGCAAAAGCGTCAAGCCTTATTACGGAAGCTCCTCTGCTACACATCTCCCTGACTGTTGTCTTTATGAAATCCTTTGTTCTGTCCTTTGATATATCTAAATCTATCTGTTCCTCGCAGAAGGTACACCAAACCTTCTCTGTTGTTCCGTCAGCAAACTTTGCCTCAATATACGGCGCACGGGGCTTGCGTTTATAAATAATGTCGGTCTGCTCGGGAGTCGGCTCTCCGTTTTCCCAGAAATCCTTGTAGCGAATAAACATATCCTTGTATTCGGAATTGTCCTTTTTTAGCAGAAAATCCTTGAAATACTCCGAGCTTGCCGAGATGTGATTTACCATAAAATCAAACATCAGATAGTATTCTTTTCCAAGCCCCTCAATATCATCGAACGTGCCGAAGCGCTCGTCAACAACGTCATATCTCATCGGAGCAAATCCTCTGTCTGCCGATGACGGGAAAAACGGAAGAATATGAACTCCGCCAACCGCCTTTTTGTAGTGCTTGTTGAGCACGCCGTGAAGCTCTTTGATGTTTTTACCCATACTGTCAGCGTAGGTTATCAGCATTATCTTGTTTTGAATTTTCATATTGATTCCCTTTCTTTTAGTGCTTTCCCCCGCCGTGCGGCAGGGGAAAAGTGTATATCAATCAACCCTTTACCGCTCCATTTGCAACGCCGCCGATTATCTGCTTCTGGCAGAAGATATACAGTATCAGAATAGGCAGCAATGCAAGTAAATACGAAGCAAATGCAAGGTTGTAATTCGTGCCGAACTGGGTCTGGAAATTAAGCTGTGCAAGGGGAAGAGTGGTGTTCTCGCTGCCCGACATAATAACGAGAGGTGTCATAACATCATTCCACGTTCCGAGGGCGGTGAGAATGGCTACTGTTGCGTGCATAGGCTTCATCATCGGGAAGATTATCGTCCAGTAGGTGCGCCATGTGGAAGCACCGTCAATGCTTGCCGCTTCTTCCATAGCCTGCGGAACGTTCTTCATATATCCGCTGTAAAGCATAACATTCATCGGCATAAAGAATACCGTGTATAGCAGAATAACTCCGAGCATATTGTCAAGACCGAGAATTGCAGTCTGCTTGACGAGCGGCATCATAAGTATCGCGAAGGGTACGAACATACCGCTGACGATATAGAAATATATCAGCTTGAAGCCTTTTTTGCGGTTCATATTTCTGCCGATAGCGTAGCCCGCCATTGAGTGGATAATTACTGAAAGGACAATGGAAGCGCCGGTTATCAGTATGCTGTTTCCGAGGGAGTGCCAGAAATCGGTCACACGCATCGCTTCGGCGAAATTGTCAAGGCTAAACGTCTGCGGCAGGGCTAATGCGCCCGCAATATCGTTAGTCATCTCGGAGGGAGATTTCAGCGCTATGATAATTGTCATGTACAGCGGGAAGAAGATAGCCGCACAGCCGATTATCAGCAGGGTTGTTATGATTATTGACGAAACCTTGCTCTTGTTGATTCTGTGCTTTCGGGAAGGATTGTTTTCGGACACTTCGGGTTCGGCGATATTTATCAGCTTCTCACTCATAACTGCTCCTCCTTCTTATTTGTAATTACCATCTGGAATATGGATATAGCTACAATGACAATGAAGAATACAACTGCGTTGGCACTCTGGAAGCCGAACTGACCTCCGTCCATACCGTTTTTGTAGATAAGGTAGGAAATCGACTCTGTGCTTTGTGCAGGACCGCCCTTTGTCAATGCCATAATCTGGTCGAATACCATAAGCATATTCTTTGTGCTGAGAACAAGGTTCGTTGTAACAAAGGGCATAAGCATGGGAAGCGTGAGGTGTCTGAACTTCTGCCACGGGGTTACACCGTCAATCATTCCTGCCTCATAAATATCCGTTGGAATAGTCTGAAGTCCCGAAATGTAGATGATCGTGTTCATTGCCACCGCCTGCCATACACCGACGATAAGAACGCCGATCCAGGCAGTTTCCTCTCCGGCAAGAATACTGTTTTCAAGGAAGTTTATGTGCAGTGCCGAGCCTATAGTGGGGATAATATAGGTGAAGATAAAGCTGAAAATATAGCCTACAACAAGTCCTCCAAGGACATTCGGGAGGAAATATACTCCCCTTAATGCGCTCTTGAATTTTATCTTGCTGTTAAGTCCCAGCGCAAGAAGCAGGCTGATTACATTTACAAGTACTGTTCCGACGATTGCGTATTTGAAGGTGAACAGGTAGGAATTTCCGACTCTTGCGTCGCTGAACAGGTCTATGTAATTGCGCAGTCCCACAAACTCAAAGCTGCCGTAGCCCTTGTAATTCGTGAAGCTGTAAAACGCGCCGGTTATCAGCGGAATTGTGTTGAATGCGATAAAAAGGATAAGTGCGGGAGCTACCATTAGTATAAAGGTCATTCGCTTGGATAATACCTTCTTGCTTTTCATTGCTGTCCCTCCTCGTATTTCTTAACCCGTGCGATAAGGTCGCGGTTGTATCTTGCCCATTCCTTGTCGAAGCGCTCAAGGAACTGCTGCGCCGAGTTATCGTTATTGTCCATAAGATAGGTCTGTATCATTGCGTCAACGCTCATTTCGCTTGGATAATGGTGGTCGTGGTAATCTGACATTCTTCCATCCTTGATATACTGCTGCATTCCGTTTAAGAACTCCGGAAGCTTAAAGTCACCCTCCTTGCAGGGTATTCCGCCCTGGTCGTCAAGATATATCTGAACGGTTTCATCATAGAAAAGGAAACGCAGAACCTCGTATACAGCTTCCTTATTCTTTGTGCCCTTCATTACCGAGAAATGAAGGTCTATTCCTGAGTTGAGCACATTGTCCTGTTCGTTTTCATTTGCAGGGAATGTAAAGGAATCAATGTTCATATCGGGATTTACCGAGAGTATCTGCGGTACTGCGTAGCTTCCGATAGGATACATTGCAGACTGCCCTCTCGCAAAGGCTGTGCAGGCGTCGTTGTAGCTGTATGCGCAGGGGTTTGGCTCGGCGTAATCAAGCAGTACCTTTATCTTATCGGCAACCTCAGCGTATTCCGCCGCAAAGGTTGTCCTGCCTGCGTTTACGCTGCTGCACACATCGGAAGGAGCAAGTCCTACGGCTAGTGCGTTCCATGGTGCTAAACAGGTCCAGGTGTCCTTATATCCAAGATAGAGCGGGTCGGTGCCGCTTGCCTTTATTTCATCGCAAAGCGATATAAACTCGCTCCATGTTTCGGGAATTTCCCAGCCGTTCTGCTCAAACATATCCTTGTTGTAGAGTATTCCCGCCGCATTTGCCGCATAAGGCAGAGCGTAAGTTCCATCTTTTGGGAGAAGTTCCAGCTCCTTTTCCATTTTCAGATATGCGGGGTTTATCTCGTTGATTATCTCAAGGTCGGAAATATCCTCAAACAGGTCTGCATCAAGGAAGTTGGAGTAGTTCATATCTCCGCCGATACCCACAATATCGGGATACTCCTCTCTGATGAGGCGGGTTTTTAGAACAGTCATAGCCTCGTTGGGGGATTCGATTTTAAGCTGAATATCGTCGTGAGTTTCGTTAAACAGCTTCTCGATTTTTTCAAACGCCTTGACTGCTTCGGGCTTGTACTGGAGCATTGTAACGGTTGTTACTCCATCCTTTCCGCTGTCGCCGGAACAGCCCGACAGCAAAACCGAAGCGGATATTGCCGCAGCTGTTAAAAGTGATATTGCTGCTCTGCTTTTTTTCATGTTGAATTACCTCCTTTTGTGTGGGGCTTTATCTTGATATTATTATATCATACCGTTATGCAATCAGTAAATCCCATATTTACCGTACATTTATACCAATTTGCTATTTTTTATCCGATATATGAAAGTATGCTTGCATTATGGTATATTTTGTGATATACTGATAATAAAGCTTTATGAAATTCCGTGTATTCTGTTGGAGGTGCACTATGAGCGATTTACTCTTTTCCGTATTCCCCAGCGATAATTTTGTTGACCTCAGTCTGTTTCAATTCGGACGTGAAAAATGCTCGCCTGCCCATTCCTTCGGACCTGCCGCAAGAAATCACTTTCTTTTTCATTATGTCATTTCCGGAACAGGCAGATTTTTCGCATACGACAGCAGCAGAACTACCAAGGAATACAGTATCAGGAGTATGCAGGGATTTATGATATTCCCCGGTCAGATAACAACCTATGTTGCCGATAAGGATTTACCATGGGAATATGTATGGATAGAATTTGACGGGCTTCGTGCAAAGGCAATAGTTGAAGCTTCTGGATTTTCGCTTGATAATCCTGTCTATAAGGCGCGCTCAAAGGATTTACGTGAGGAAATGATGAAGGAGATGAATTATATTGCAGAAAACGGCTTGTCTTCTCCCCTGCACCTTATGGGGCATTTGTATCTGTTCATAGATTATCTCGCGCGTTCTACAGAAGGAATAAAGGTTAATAAGGGCAGTAAACTTCGGGACTTTTATATCCATGAAGCGTTGGAATATATCAGCCACAATTTCCAGAATGATATTTCGGTAGAACAAATAGCGGATATGTGCGGCCTTAACAGAAGCTATTTCGGCAAGATATTCAAGGAAGCTGTCGGAGTAACGCCGCAGGAATTTCTTTTGAATTACCGTATGACAAAGGCAGCTGAGCTTCTGAAGCTCACACAGCTTTCAGTTGGCGAAATAAGCTCTGCGGTAGGCTATGAAAATCAGCTTCATTTTTCCCGTGCTTTCAAAAGCGTTTACGGAGCATCGCCGAAGAAATGGAGAGCGGAGCTATTCTTGGATAGTTGATTATAACTTACCGGCATTAAAAAACCGCCCATACAGGGCGGCTCCGTCGCAGAAATATCCAATGGAAAATCAAATCTATGGGTCTTATTTGGGTATTATTGTTACAAAAAGATACGGGAATTTATGAAATTAGTGTTTTGCGCAAGACGCTGTAAATCGCATAACAGAGCCGTTTTTCGCAGATTGCAATAAATTGCAAAAAGCATGGGACTTGTTTCGTAGTGCAGACTGCCTTAAAATTTGTAACCGCTTTCGGAGCTATTTTGAATGTAGCTGTCGCAGTGCCGGAGTATTCTCCTTTACCCTTTATATTGATTCAGATAAATCAAGAGCAAAGTGCGTTTATTTGGCAGTAATCAACCCCTGTCAATAGCGACATGGGTTGATTTATCACTGCTCATATTCAGATTTAATTGCTGAAAATATTTCGTCAACATTAAGCTTGGTCAGGCTATGAAAGAACGGCGTTTGTATCTCTCTTTCCAGCTTATTTATACTACGTTCGATTTCAGTATTCCCGGGATGTTTCTGACGATATCTCAGCAGAATGCGGTAATCCTTCGCAGCACGAATAATAATTGCATTCGCAAGTTCCTGATAATTTTCAATTTCCATAGTAAAACCTCCACTGGTGTTTTACTATATTGTTTAAGTGTTCAAAAAACGTTCGTTTTTCGCACAAAAAATAAAGCCCCGGATCTTTTCACGATTCGGGGCTTATACTGTGCGAAAACTTCTGCGAAAATCTATGTGCGGAAAAGGTACGTTTTATAGAGAGCGCAGGGCTTTATACAACGTTGAGGGTTTTACTCCGGTAAGGTCCGTGATTTCTCTGACCGTGTACTGCTCAGTGTTATACAGCTTTATTGCCTTTTTGATGGCTTCCCTACTGACTGGAGGTCTGCCACCTTTTCTGCCTCTGGCACGAGCGGCGGCTAGTCCCTCTTTGGTTCTGTCGGCCAGAACATCGCGCTCAAACTGGGCCAGTGCTGACATCAGCGTAGCTCAAAAGCAGGTCGATATCTTCACGGGACACACCTATGGAGCTTGCAAAGTCTTTGAGTTGCTTTACGTCCTGCGGTTCGCTGTCACAGGATTCTGGGACATTCCACCAGTCACGACGGAAATAGCGGTAGTCGTACATCATAAGATTGGTTGTGTCAAACATTCCCTGTTCCAGGAATCCGGTGCTATCGATTTTCAAGATATCACCGCATGACGTATTAATTTTCTGGTGCTCAATGCTGATAATTCCGAGGCGTGTAAGTGCTCGGTCAAGAATTGCTTCTGTGCTTGCATATATGTAAAGCCCGCAGGTTTCGTAATGGTACAAAGCTAGCGGATTATCTCCCTTAACGAAATACAAGTTATTATGCTCGTCCAGAACCGTAAACACAAAAGAACCCTCGACAAGTTCAGCTATTTCGGAGATAGACTGAATGTCGAGAGTCTTCTGCTGTTCCAGTAATTGAACTGCAATGTAACTGTCCGTCTTGACTTGAGTATTCGGCAGTGACATCTGCTTGCGTAACCTCACATCATTGTGAAGAACACCGTTGTGGGCAAGGGCGAAGCTTGTATTTCCAACCTTGCCAGGGAACGGGTGGTTATTACGATTATCGAGCTTATTGCCCTGGGTAGCCATTCGGGTGTGTCCCATGATGACATTAGAATCTTCGTGAAGATGCAGGTGCACTTTGTGAGCGGCAAACGGGCGCTTGTAAATTGTAAGTTTGCCGCTGTGATTGAATGCATATCCGGTAGCATCGGTTCCGCGTTCCTCGCATTCCTCGGAAAGAACACGAAGCAGCTTTTCACGCTGCTTCGCATTAAGGGTATGGTTGTAGTCTATCAAACCGAAAATTGCACACATGTTAATCGTCCTCCTCTGCCGTAATAGGCGTATTTATGTAGAGCTGACGTTCTTTCAGGTAGGTAATGAGTTCAGGTTCGGTGCTGTCGTCCAGTGAACCTACAAAGTCGGACCAGCTTACGGATTTCAGTTCGCTGTCGGTCAGATTTGTCGCTAGCTCGCAGATTTTATCTACGAGTTCCAGAGTGGCTATGAGCGTGTTATACTTGAGCGTGCCGCGGAACATACGAAATTCAATGGTGTGGTAGTTCGTGATGTTCACGCAGGCGTATCTGCCGTTGCAGCCCTTTTTAGCGTCCTCCAGAATCTCTTTCGGGCTGTTCTTATAGCCGTAACGTGCAGCCCAGCGGTTCATCTGGTACTCCGTCCTGCGGCTGAATTTCAGCAGTTCTAGCCAATGATGCTCCACAAAATAAAGCACCCGGGAAATACACTCGTCTTGCATTTCCCGGGTACTGCCGAAGGCTGTTCTATTGACGTGAACGTGTAATCCACAAGTCGAGGTTTTGTGACTGCGGTAATCCATGCGGATAGCGGATTTCATTATCTCTGCCCAGGGCATTTTGTCCTTGTGGTATTTCAGGGACATCGGGTGAGTTACAATTTCCATTCCGTCTGACAGGCTCCCGTCGGACTTGATGTAAATATGTTCCGCAATCCTGTTGCCGATACCCAGAAGCGTATCAGCGTTGTCGCTGTTCTTGCCGCCCTCGTCGATTTCAAGTTCCACGCCGAAATAGCGCTTCGAGTCACCATAAAAGATGGGGTCGGGCTTGTAGTTGTATTCATGAATGGAGTTGTTCTGACGTTCCTCGTAACAGCGGTCGCAGTAGGCGTAGTCATCGTCATCATCGTAATTGGCGTAGTCCCGATGAATGATTCTGCCGCAACATTCACAGATCGTGTAGTAATCATCGTAGCACGAATCGCAGAGCGGCATGCTATCAGAGCCTGCATTATCGTCCTCCCAAATTCTGTTGCCGCAGTGTTCGCAGGTGACGGTTTCGCTGTGGTAGCAATCATCGCAGAGTATGCTGCCATCAAATGTGTAGTAGTCATCGGTTTCAATCGTTGCTCCGCAGCAGCTGCAAACGGGGCGTGTGGTTTCGTTAGGTGTCATTGATTTGATATTCTAGGCTTCGATAAGTACTGGAATTACGCCAAAGATGATTCAGCTCCATATATGTGGGCAGAAGCCAACAATTACTGGTATCACGGGCGAAAGGTCGCTTCTGTTAAGGGAGGCTCGCTTTATACCGCCCCTGAACTGGTTCTGCTTGAAGAACCAGAGCCTGACGGAAAACCGCTGATCCCTGTTAACATACCGCTCATGGTGGCTAAAAATCATACGATACTCGAAGCGCTTGTTCAGGACACAATAAAAAAGGTGTTCAACATCTATGTTTCTTACAGGAAGAAAGTTGACATATTTTACGTTGCATTCAGTGGCGGAAAAGATAGCGTTGTCGCATTGGATATTGTTCAGCGTGCGCTGCCGCACAATGAATTTAAAGTAGTATTCGGCAATACCGACATGGAATTCCCAACCACGACCGAACTCGTTCAAAAACTTAGCAGAAAATGTTCTGATGAGGGTATTGAATTCCTCGAAGCAGCTTCAAACATGACTTCTAAAGAATCATGGAATATTTTCGGTCCGCCAGCCCGAAAAGTCAGATGGTGCTGTACAGTACATAAAACCGCACCTGTTATCAATATGCTTACCTCCTTCGGTGAGCTTATCACAAGAATGGGTACTTCTGATGCAAATTCATGGGCGCTCATGCTCTGTAATCTGGCATACACACCCGCTTTCCAGTGGTATATCAAGAATATTCCGTTCAATGAAACTTATTATGAACGTCAGCTTGATATTGATATGGGTGAAGATACCACAAAAAAAGCCAAAAGCGAATTCTGGAACGGTTTCAAAACTATTCTTGATACAAATGAGGCGTTCAAGGAAATAGGTCTGGGTATTCCCGACATCACCGTCAAGCAGACAACAGCCGGTGAAAAGAAGTCCATGAATAGCCTTGTCCGCCAGCCGTGGCAGGATCCCGACCCCAGAGTGATCCTGTATTCGCTCTACAAGTTCGCGGAGGCTTGCGGAGATTACTACGATTTTACTTTAACACGTCTTTTAGACTTCAACATTGATAGCGCAGGTATCAGCCCTGCACAGATTTTTGGATTAAACAGAGAAATTATTGAACCAATATTAAACGGGCTATCAATAAACTATCCCAATTATATTAAAGCTTCATTTACCCTCGACCTTGATAATATAACACTTAACAGAACCAAAAAATCTAAGGACATACTTGAATTGTTCTAAGGAGGAAAATAACTATGGCTGAAAAATATTGCGATTATTTTAATATTGACCCAGAATACTTCCCACAGGTCAATAAAGCAATCATAGACAAGGAACCCGAACTGTGGAAGAAGTTCTACCCCCACGAATCCTTTGTAGGGCTTATTCGCGATACCATAAGCGTAGTTACGCGCAAACAGAAAGTTTCCATCTGGGTCGAGGGCGCATACGGTACCGGTAAATCCCACGCCGTTCTTACTCTGAAAAAGCTGCTTGACGCCTCTCCCGAAGCAACTGTTGTCTGACGCGCAAACGGCAACCGTGCCACGCAAAAAACCGAAATTTCCCGAAAGGAACTGTAAGTGCGTCTTAAAAATATGAAATCCATTCAAAAAATCCTGCATTTTTGGTGCAAAAAGTGAAAAAGGGAGCGACAAATCACCGCACCCTTACAAGCCCCTTTTTGCTGTCAAAGGAGAATGTGCCGCTTGACAGACCTATCTGCGATTCATAAAGTCCGATTTCCATGTTGATAGCGCTGCTGTGTGCGCTTTCCCTGATCTGAGGTGCGAACGCCATGATCTGCTTTTCCACTGCAGAAACGCCGTCGCCGCTCACTGCTACAAAATAATCATCGGGAATGCCCTTGTTCCCGTGAAGTATCGTGCTGTCTGCAAACACCTTAGCAGACATCTTCCTGAATTCGGCACAATACTCGCTGTGTGCGCTGTTGATTTCAGCCAGCGTTCTTACTGAATTAGCGTATATTGAAACAGGAAGCTCGCTGTTCAGGTCTATATTATTCGCATACGGCGTCCGGAACGTTGCAATCATCGGGATATCTGTTTCAATTTCGCCATAAGGGAGCAGACAGCTCCAACGGGGAATGTCCGAAAGTTCAACGAGCTGCTCACTGCCATAAATTACAGCGGTATTCTTAACAGCGTGTATTCCGTTCCGGAACGTGTGGTGTTCGCGCCGCTCGTAGGTTTTGCCGCAGTAACGTACACGCTCATAGAAAACGCCCTCAATGATGTGTCCGTTTTCGTCCAGAGCTACCGGCACGAAGTCACGGCTTGTCCCGAAATCAAAGAACATTTCTCCGGTCGGCACCAAATACGGCTTTGAGTAAAAGCAAGAACTCATTCCGCAGCGGAACAGCATTCTCATATAGCTCTAAAGCCTTGCCCTCTTTGTAATCTTCGGTTACCGTAAATTCTTCAATTATGCTGTTTTTTATGCCGGAAAGATATTCGTTTATTTTAACGCTCCGCTCTTTCTCGGAGAAGCAATTTGCAAGGCTTTTATATGCGGTGATCTTCTTTACCGGAACCAACGGCTCTGAATCGACCCATGCCGGCTTTGTTCCAAGCGGCGGTTTTGCCACTGCATGAACTCCGTATATCTGCTTAACAAGCTTCATGTATTCCTCATCATAGGTTTCCGGATCGGTGAGGTCAATGAATTTTCTTGACTTTAAAAATGTAGGTGTACGGATTTCACCGTTTTCGTCACGCTCAAAAAGCACGGGAATAAACTTTGTCTGCTCCACTTTTCCGTATAGTTCCGGAGATATTATCTGTATTTCCGTTCCCACGCCGCCCTGTCTTTTGTTCGCCTTTTCTGTATAAACCTTATCCATAAGGATCAGTACATTCGTTACAGATTCATCATTTACACTGGATTCCATAAAAGCAGTAAGATCAATTCCGGGTGCCAAATATCTGTCCAACAGGACGTCTACGCCATCATTTATAAGCTGCTTTGAAAAGGACAGTACTTTTTGCTTGTATTCCTCTGAACTCCATGCGTAGGAAATAAATACTTTAGGCTTGTCAACTCGTTCCATATTGTTCCTCCATTCAGTTCAACATTGCATAAAAACACAATTCAACAACAGGCGCCTTTATGTACCAAGGATATACTCCCTCAGATACTTGAACGGAAAAGGCACGACAGTAAGCCTCCCGTTGCGCACAAATGCCACATTCATCAGCGGGAGCATTCTACGGAAATCTCCGTTGCCGGTGCCATACTGTTCAACGCACCTTATCAGAGCAGCGTTCCGCAGTGCAGACTGTATTCCGCTGCCGCATACGCCTACAAAATAGAAGTCACATCCGTCCCTGCGGAAACTTCGTATCTCGGTCACGGACGTGAGATATTCGTCGCGGCTCTCCTTGTTTCTCAACGCAGTATTGCCGCTTTTCAGCTCGGCACTGAGCCCCATGTACTCCGGAAGCGTAAACATACCCGTGCCACGAATAGCAAGAATGTCATCATCGGAGTATTTTATCATGCCCTCCACTTGCTTGTCATCGCCGAAAATCTGCACGCAGGCGGAATACTCGTTCACCTCAAGCAGATTCATCTGCTGCTCCGAGAAAAAGAACGAGCCGTCGGGTCTTACCGTCATGAAGTAATATTTTGGGCTGTCGCCGCCTGTTGACAATCCGAAAGTAATATCCTTTTCAAACCCCATGCTGCTCCAGTCGAATAGCGAAAACATACCCCTGCGGATATCGTCCTTTATTATCAGTTCATTAACGACTGTGCTGACAGCGTGCTTGCTGTTGTGAAAGAAATCCTCAAAAGTGATGTGCTGAACGGTAAAGCCACTCATATCGTACTGGTGCGGGTCATTCAGACCGTTCTCATAATAGTCCCTGTTATGTATAAGCCGGATATTCAGCGCGTTTTTGCTTAACCGTGAGCCTGTCTTTGCATTGCAGTTGTATTTCTCGTTTATCAGACTGACTATATTCTCGCAGAACATTCCGGACTGCTCGTTTCTCACGCAGTCGATAAGTATGATTTTCTTGTCAGCAAGATAAGCTCTGACCGCCTTTACATTCTCCTTTGCAGTTGCCGTCGTGTCGATTGTGGTGTACTCTGCAATAGTCTTAAATTCTATCGCTGCCATACCGGAATAACGCTCATTGAAATTCTCTGCCACCTCGTTCAGTACGCCTATCTTTGTGGCTTCAAAATCTGTCTCGCTGCTTATGTTCAGAAACTTTACCCCGCTTTTTCTACCATCGATCTGCCGGAGGATAAAATCCGGTGTTTTTGCGTCATCATCGGCTGTCTTTCTGCGCATTGAGTTATCTGTTGACAGGACATATTTCGGGTATTCCTCAAATTTCTTTTTTGTGAATGTAATTTTACTGCGCAGCCTTGTGGAAGTGAAAGTGCGGACATTCAGCTTTATAATGCAGTCCTCCAGCACCCTGACCTCAATGGTAGGAATGCTCCAGATCACATTTTCTTTGTTTTTGTGCGTCCACTCGGGTCTGAATACATACAGGTGTCCTGTAAGATTATTGAACCTCAGCAGAGGATGTTTTTTTGCCGTCAGACCATTTATCAAAAGCTGAAGAAGCTGGTATTTTTCAAGCTCCCTGCTTTTTTTCTGCATTAAGGACATGGAACTGCCGTACTCGGCGTCAGACAGTATTTTCTTCATGTTGCCGAAATTGTCCTCACTATGGTTAAGCAGGACATAAAAGCGCCTTCCGGTTTCAAAAAGGACAGCCCTGACATTCTTGTTCATCAGGGGCGCATCGATTATCCCTGCGCCTGTGCTTATATACTTCCTTGATGTTTCAAGACAGAAAATATCATATTCAGTATCTATCTTCTGATAATCGAAATGAGGTATGATTTCATTCGTGCGAATTTCTGACATTATTTATGCACCTTCTTATTATTTCTGCGGCTTCGACATTTTCAGTGACCGTGATTCCATTGTCGGTCATTATCGAGGGACAGCGCACAATGGTTATTTCACCGTCATGCGTTACCCTTGTGTCATACGAGCCGTCCGCAAGGATATTGGCTATAATAACACATTCTGCCCTGCATTCCCTTGCCTTTCTGACTACCTTGTTCATGGTTCCTTTCTCATCAAAGCGGGTGGTATCGTGCCAGTTCTTGAAGTCCACATACACAGGCAGTCCGGGCACCTTGTAATCAAACAGCTCGAACAATGCCGGCTCCCGTATCATATCAAGCTGGATTCCGAGTACATTTCTGAACCACACCCAGCCTGCCGCCTCTCCAAGAGCGCCCTTGTAAATATTATTGAATAGAGCCGGGGACATAATATACTCATTCGGTGCAAAAGTCAATGCACGCCCCTTTGCCGTGAAATACTCCGTCATTCCGCTGAAAAGAAGAATCCTGTCCAGCTTCGCGGCTTTTGCAGACACCTCGCACGGGAAATCCCGCGAGGGAGCGAATCTGATTTTTATCCGGTTGTAGTCCTCTTCCTGCGAATAGTAGTATTTATCCGCCGGCTCGCTCATCTGTATATATAACTGGCTTAACGCAAAATTCTGATATTCTTCCTTTGTTGCAGTAGGAGTTTTCAATACAATTTCGCGCAGTTTCTCCCACTGCTTCATCTTATTTCTATCCCATTCCTCACGAATCATGCTGTTAATGAACTTGTTCACGCGAACCGAACACAGCTCTCCCTGTGATATCAGGTCGGGATCCGGGATTTCCGCCGCGCCGTGCTCATTTATCTTATCTATCAGCGCAGTGACCTCGCGGTTAAGTAAACGGTTTTCAGCTATCCCAACATGGAAGTAATTGCATATATCAGCGTCGGCAAAGACATAGATATCCGGCTGTTTCATGTTTGTACGGCAGATACGTCCTATCGCCTGTACTATCTGCTTTGTCGCATAATAGCAGACACTCGGTTTATCTTTATAGGTTTTTCCCATGAACTTTTTCCGGCAGAAACTCCTACCGAATGCTTCCTTTATGTTCTGTCTTGCGATTTCGTCCGAAATCTCTCCGTTCTCCTGGAGATACTCGGTTTCAAAGATGTACTTTACGAAATCCTCGGTTCCAATGTGGGAATCATTCCATATATTTACTGTAAGATTGGTAGGCAGGTCAAGGTAGATCGCATCGAAATCCTTTTTGGTTGAACGGTTCCACGAGTTCGTCTGTATCAGGGACTCGCGCACTGCGTCCGGAATATCATATTGCAGGTTCTGTCCTGCGCCGATGGTCTGGTAAACGGATATAACAAAAAGCTTTTCACCGTCCGCTAGTTTTTTTGTGATGTCTGATTTTTTGTCATCGTACCCCTCCCCGTCAAGCAAACAGACTGTTTTCCTGACATCACACATGCGTTCCGTTATCAGTTCGAACAGATAATATAACACGTCAATGTCAAGAAATTTATCATTCCTTTTCGGGTGCTTGTTCAGCATGCAAAGAAACGAGCGGATATCCTCATGCTCCCAGAATTTCTTGAATGCAAGCGCGATCCTGAAATATCTCTGATGATTATATTTATTGTCTTCCCCGCCGTCAGCCGAAGATAAGGAACGCTCAACGTGATCATAAGCGGCCTTGGCAAGCTCGCTGTCGTCAAACACCTGATTCCACAGCGAAACCGAATAATTGGAACTGTCGAACAATTCCGCATGGACAGCGATATCCTTATAACCTTGCTGAGAATTGGCAAATTCATTCTTCAGGCGTTCACGGTCGTCCTCCGAAATATGCGAATACGCAGCGCCCATTTTATGCGACAGGTAATCGAGGTCGTAATTACACAGCACAGACGGTAATGTTGCAGTCGCCGACACTCCGATGACCTTTGCCTTTTCGCAGAGTTTGGTCAATATGCGCTCCGGTGTCTGCGAGAAAGAGAACATTGATATTATGGACTTGAAATCGTAATCCGGAGAGTTTTCAAAGGAATAGTATCTGAAACCATTCTCATAGAGCGAAAAATCAAAATCGGAGCCGGCTATACTGTTTCTGGATTTTGTGCGGAGCATTTTGACCTGCGTGAACAGGTAGTTTTCGTACACGGTTCCGAGATCAAACTCTGCAAGTACGCTGTGGATCGCAGAATCATAGGTATACTCATCTTCGCCGTTGTTGGCGCGTTCATTCCTTAAATGAACGTAGTTGGTAGCCAAAATGGATACGGTGATCTGAAAATAGGATATAAAGCCTCTCAGCTTGCTCAGCAGCATTTGAATACTGTTCTTTTCCTCAGGCTTCCGGGTTGAAAAAGTAATTCTGTTTACACTGTCATTCTCATCACTGCTGATTGAAATGAATTTGTTCTGACCGCTCAACACGGAAATGTACCTGTGGTCATTGAAGAGGAAGTTGGCGCTGTCATTTTCAGCGTTTTCGGTTTTATGATTGAAATTGAGCGAATATGTATCGTATATTTCGTCAGCCAGTTTTATTAGGTCTTTCAGGACGTCTTTAAGCGACTGGTCCTTGTAATCGCTGTTCATTCTGTGTGCAGACGGAACGAACAAACTTTCCGGAAAGGTCTTGTTTCGCAGCACGGCATAGATGTGATTGAACAGCTCTATGTAGTCTATCTTTTCTTTCAGACCGTTTTCAATAATATTCTTGAGTATAGTTCCCTTTGTGGCGTCAAACTCGTCGATAAAAACCAATGCGCCGTTGGAGATCTTTGAATTATAGAAATAGTAGCTTTTCTCAACAATAGTTGAGTGCGGACAAATGAACTTGTCCATACTCATAAAAATGACCTGCTTCTCGCTGGTAAACACGGACGGATACAGCTTTCCTACCCACTGCCATGCGCTGTCGGTCTTTATTGCAAGCAGTCTTTCCTTAATAGAGGGGAAATTCCTCGCAAAAATATTTTGCAGGTACGATCTGAAAATGCGCTCATTGTTGTTGGAGAAGTTGTTCCTGACACTGCGGACAAGGTCAGAATTTTGCCCTGTATGCTTCTTCAGAAATTCTACATCGGCCTTGAAGTTCTTAAACTCCTCGCTATTGCGTATTTCTAGCGCAATGTCGTTGTACATTGAGGAATTATAATTTGCGACCACAGTATCGACATTTGATTCCAGTTTAATTACCCGTTCTTCAAAGAGGTGTGAAAGCTCCATTTCATCAAGGCGTCTCTTTAATTCCTCAACCGGCAGATTCTTTTTCAGAGTCGTAATGAAAAAAATCTTTTTACCTGTGTCGCTGTTTTCTTTAATAAATTCCGCAATATACTTTATTACAGAATACGTTTTGCCAAAACCCGTCGGCATATCCAAAAGCAGCAATCCGTTCTCTTTATCATTATCCATAAAAGACTTTATACAGCTATACATACATTCTCCTTTGATTTAAACCCACTTTTTCAAAATAATGTTTGCTCTTATTATATCATTAAAAGTAGGTCAATTCAAGTCCCAAAACACAATTTTCATGTTATTTTTTATAATTGTATCATTTTTAGTCCACTTTATTAAAATAGCGCTATAATATTAAATATTTTGTATATAGTTTTCTCAATGATGATGTATCATGTTTTTCAACTGTTGTCTAAATCTACCATCTATTTTATATTAATAATTATATGATGTGTAATTGTTTTGATCATTAATCAATTAATTATAATAAAAATATAATTTATAAAAAATAAATCAGCAGATTCACAAAAGCTGAATCTGCCGATCTATAACAACAAAAAGCTAAAATGCATAATTGGTCTTTAAAATCTTTCAGTTATGTAATCTATATTTCCAGTCCCGAAATTACACGCCTGACCACACACTCCTTTTCAGTTGGGGAAAGATTTGTCCTGCTAAGCCTGTTTTCAATTATCTTTACAAACAGTTGATTTGTAGCATCTTGTATAACATCCATCGATTTTTGATCCTCAGGCCAGTGAACAATAACATTTATATTTTGTTGTTTTCGCATCTAAATATCATCTCCTTTATGAAGATAATATGTAATTAACACTCGACAATATGACAGTAATATTACCATAATATCACAGTCAACAAACCAGATTATTTGTTCCATGTTCCGGGTTATTAATTAAAAGTGATAAATTAAATAATACCAAAAACAGCAGATAAATATTAAGTTAAAATACTTTATTTTACCTCCCCGGAACATGGAACAAAACGAAATAATCCCCTCAAAATGACCGAATGATTACATCTGATATTATCCAGGTCGAACTGACAAACCCATTAAACCTGAAGCAGCTCTCAATTTATTGGCTGCCCATACCAGATGTAAACATATTTATCAACTCCAAAAATACTCAGATTAAAGACTTAATTCTGACGCCTGAATACCCATTAACTTGTCCATCAGGAGTGCGCATCTTACATCTTTCAAGTGTCTTAAAGCACTCGGAAATCTTAATAGAAAACGATTCATATGGAATCACAATATAGTTCCGTATCTTGCAAAACTCACAGAAAGCCCTATACAAATCTATTGTAGAAGTTTTAACCCCTTCAGCCAGAATACAACATTCTGAAACAAACTGAGCATACATCCAGTTACAGTCACCCATGATAGCATGCAAACTGTTGCAATACTGCTGATATTTCCTCTGAGATTCCTCCTCGCCAGTAAAAACTGCAGCCATATTTCCACACCTCATCCTCATCTCACGATAAGCATTAATTGCCATGTAGACAATCGCCTGACGTTCAGCGAACAGTTTTTGAAGGAGCATAGGGTCCTGCTGTTCCACGGGTATACCAACCATGAAAGGAAATATGCAGCATCTGTTCATAAATGCCGGGTCTACACTTGCGGTCTGAATCATATGATTTGTCGAAAACAACAGTTTGGTCTCATTAGCAATTATCTCCGGAGCCTGATATTTTCTCTCACCAATTACTGTATCTCCACCCGTAAGTGCCTTAATTATTCCTACAGCCTGATCCGAAATCCGTGCGCCGGGCATATCCGCAAATACACACAGATGTGAACCATTCATGTACCCTGTGGTAAATCTATCCCCCAGGGCATTCATGTCAGCACAAAAAATACATTCCTTGTTCAACAAAGATTGTATCAACTGTATCATAACAGATTTTCCCGAGTTACTTACGCCAGCGAACACAAAAAACTTTTTGGCATCGTTGTGTGCTGACAACAGATACCCGATTATTTCGAGCAGCCTTTGTTTCAACAAGGAATTACCATCGGTAACCACATCAAGGAAATGGCAAAATACCAGGCAATCTTGTGACCTACCAGCGAATGGCACAGAAACAGCATATCTTACGAATATTTCAGGACTTGGTGGAAGAAACTGCATCGTGCTTATACTCAGTAACCCGTTGGGAAACGGTATCAGATCAGGGTAACTAGGCAGAGTCTCACAGTAAATCTCAGGGAGCATTTCAATTGCTTTAGCAACCTGAACCACCAAAAAGTTACTGCCTCTTTCCATTAGTTCATTTCCGCAGTAAGACATAATAATATTAATAAGCCTGTCTTCATTTATCTGATGATAACAACCATCCCAATAATTATATAAGGTTCCGTTATATTTCCTCAGTTTTGTAACACGTGATATATAACATGCGTAGTCAAATGGGGTAGGTTTGTAATCTTTGCTTGTCTGGGGACATTTTATAGCTTCCGGATATACTTCGGTGGGGTTATTTGGCAGGGAAACATTCCCAAGAGGTGCTACTACTTTTGTAGAGACATCAACTTGATTAATTGGGTCAGCTATTTTTCTTGAGCTATTAAGTATTACAAAAGGGAAAATCCTGTATTGATTATTCTGATTGCTGTTCATTTTATAATCCTCCAATGAAATTAATTTTTCCTCTGACAGAGTTCAATAATTAGTTGTGGGCGTTATATTTATTTACTTACAGAGAAAAGCACCTTTTTCAGTGCAACTTTCTGCTCATCATATGTAAGCCCGCTGGCGCTGAGCTTATCTATTATGATCTTAATATACAAGTCGTCAACCGCCTGTTGAACATTCTCACTCGTCTGCTTTTCAGCAGGCTCGTGCCAGATGATCTTTATTTCGTTTGATTTTCTCGCCATGGAAATCTCTCCTTTTCCTTGGGAAACGCCGAATAACACAGAATCTGCTCATCGGGTTCCTAGATTATTTCCATGTAATTTGATTTGTAATTTTTAATTTTCCGTCATACTGGTTAACAAATGCCCTATGATTTTAAAATTTTATTGCCAATTAATTTGGCTTCCGAGTGACCATACGCCTCAGTTACCAACGAACACCAAATTGAAAACTTCACCGTATGGCATATAAATAAGGTTTCTGGCAAGAAGAATAATTATTAAAGAAGACAAATATTTCCTTCTGAAAACCTGGGTCTAGTCATGTAATCTTGCTTTGTACCAGGTAACCCGCATAACAAAGCCATCTGATCACTCTGGTTACCTGAACCCAAACTGCCAGTAACCCATAATAAAGAGTTAAATAGGTGTCAAAGAGAACCTTATTTATCCATTTTTTCATTGACTTTTATATACACTAATGATATAATTATATACACTAATGATATAATATGATTAACGAACAAACTCATGCCATTTTCTCAGGCTCATCATTTGCGAAGGAGAGAATTAAATGAATGATATAATTAAGCAATTAAACAACACTATATACTTTGAAAAAGTAGCCAATAAACCATTAAGCAATCAAAATGATTTGATAGCTATGCTCTCAGCAGCTTTTAACTATTCCCAGGATAATGCAAGACAATTTATCAATGCTTTAAACTATTAAGCTTTCTATAGTCATACCATTGATAACGCACAAAATATATCGTTCGATTATAAAGCTGTTGATTTTAATCCAGATCTACATAAGACTTTTAACTACTGTGGAACAGTCGTGCCTGGAAATTATTGTGATTGGATTGGTGACACATATCAAAGGCTTTTTATCCATCATGACTTTAATATCTACTTTCGTTGTACAAGATTCGAAAATGGTTCAGCTAGCTTAATTGACATTCCATTAACGCAAGTATCTTACAGTATAATTTTCTCATTACTTTGCAGTGTTGAACACCACGAAAAAGATTCATCTCTCCAAAGCTCGGGAAATACTGCTTTATTTTGGAATGAAAAGACCTTTGCTAATTTAACTAATGTTTTCTTAGATATTTATCGGAACAAGTTAAATGCAATTCCGCCATTCATAGATTACAAATATTGTGAGATAATCACAAATGGTATCCAGCAGATATAAAATCACTGATAAAAAAGCCGTACCTTTGCTGAATGGTTCTCCATTAGTACGTCAAATATCTCGAAGTTCAGACTATGGATTGTGCCTGAGTATCAATGTAATTTCATCTTTTAAAGATAAAGACGACTCTCTGTCCGATTCAATTATAAAACATATTTTCTACTTCACAACAGGCGATAAAAACACATTTGATAATTTGTGCAAGGATTATGTCTATATCATTATGAACCCTTTTAGCAAAATCAAAAACACGATTATTTCAGGGAACCTGGACAAACTCCCAAAATGGCTTGATTTTATCAATTATTCCAAAACCTGTGTGAATTCTAATTACAGGAACACATTCATTTACAACTGGACTCAAAACTCTGAGGTTCAACCGAACGCTTTACCTAATCAACATTTATATTTTCTAACACCCAGATATAATTCGGAATTTGATCCAAGAAGCAAATTCCTGCACATTGAATTTTCATATGACGGCAAATTCTACGACCTTCCTCTGATTACAAATCAAGAAACTGTTCAAATATGTGAGCTGTTCTACGCACATGGATGGCATTTATTAAACGGCTCGGCTATTTCACGTAAAGCTAAAACAAGAAATGTCGAAGATGAATTTATCAAGTCTCTTGACAAAACTGACGAAAAAACGGGAATCCGTATTCCAGCGGCTCTCATTTATCAACTGTATACATACTATGCTAAAAGGGAAAAATAGACAAAACCGATCAGCGACAGCGCTCTATACAAGTTGATTCAAGAGAGTGGGTTCAGATATGAAACAATGAAAAACCGCAAATCAGACGTTGAATACATTGCCGCAGAGCTAAAGCCGATAATGGAGAAGTTTTGCCCCGGATTTGACGAGAAATGGCTTGAGGAAAACAAAACAAATAAATCCATAACCTGTACAATAAACAACGATTTCTGGAAGGCACTCACAGCACCCTCAGCGGAAGAAGCTTGTACATATAACGAAGAGCTGTTTGGTAAATATATTAAAGAACTATGGTCACGCTATTCATGGATGTTCAAGCCAGAGCCAATCCTTCCATCTGAATCAGATTCAGATGAGAATAAAAAAGGCAATGAAACCTATGTATTAGGCTCACGGTATTTTAACTAATGTATCTCCTGCGCGAAAAACGCAGGAGATTTCCATTTCCATTCTGCGAAAAATCTTGACACCGGAGTTTTCGCACACTATAATAGTAAGTAGAACCAAAGAAAGGAGCCGCTCATGAAGATCGCAATATATTCCCGAAAATCAAAATTCACCGGCAAGGGCGAGAGTATCGAAAACCAGGTAGTACTCTGCCGGGAGTACATTCAGCGGAATATCCCCGAGGCAAAGGACAGCGATATTCTGGTGTACGAGGACGAGGGATTCTCTGCGAAAAACCTTGACCGTCCGCAGTTCCGGATGATGATGCAAAGCGCACGGAAACAGCCATTCGACTATATCGTGGTCTATCGGCTTGACCGTATCAGCAGAAATGTCGGAGATTTCGCAACGCTCATCGAAGAGCTGAATGGCATGAATACCGCGTTTATATGCATAAAGGAACAGTTCGACACCTCCACGCCGATGGGCAGGGCTATGATGAATATTGCCGCCGTTTTCGCTCAGCTTGAACGTGAAACTATTGCTGAACGTGTGCGTGATAATCTGGTGCTTCTGGCACGGACCGGCCGCTGGCTGGGTGGAGTAACTCCCCTGGGATTTGTCGGAGAAAAGACCGCTGTTACGGACGCCGAGGGCAAAAGCCGCTCCGCTTACAAGCTGTCCGTAGTTGACGATGAGATGAGCAGAGTACGCACGATTTACGCTAAGTTTCTTGAATTTCAGTCGCTTACAAAGGTCGCAACATGGTGTATTCAGAACAACATAAAGACCCGCGAGGGCAGCGAATTCCGCATGAGAACTGTCCGGGATATTCTCACGAATCCGGTGTACTGCACTGCGGACGAAGCCGCATTCGACTACTTCACGAAGCTTGGCAGCGACGTCTGCTTTGAACGTGAAAAAGCAGACGGAAAGCACGGTCTTATGCCATTCCACAGGACTGAACAGAACGGAAAGAAACAGCTCCGGCTTCCCCCGGAGGAATGGATAATCTCCCTCGGAAAGCACAAACCGATAATCCCCTCGGAGGAGTGGATAAAAGCGCAGGAAATAATCAGCGGCAACGCCGGAAAGAGTTTCTACCGTCCTGTCAGAAATCAGGTTTCAGTATTTTCCGGGCTTGTACGCTGCGCCAACTGCGGTTCCATAATGCGCCCACGGATAAACAGCAACGCACGCCGTGAAGCTGACGGTTCACAGACTTTCTACTATATGTGCGAATTAAAGGAACGTTCCCGTTTAAAGAACTGCCAGATGTGCAACGTCAACGGAAATGTACTTGACAAGCTTCTCTGCGATGAGATAATGAATTTCAACAAGCTGAGTTCAAATGTTGAAAAAAGTCTTTATCATCCCTGCTCAAACCGCCTGCGCAGCTTCTCTAAAGCCTTTTTCTCTATCCGCGAAATGTAGCTGCGCGAGATTTTGAGCTGCTTCGCTATCTCACGCTGGGTCATAGCTTCGCAGACGTATCCCCTGCCGTCCCGTATCCCGTAACGCTTGCAGATTATCTCCTTTTCACGCTCGTCAAGTTCCTCATCAATGTATCTGTACAGTTTCTGCGAATTTATCCTGAGCTCCGTTTCCTCTTCAATGTTCACGCCGCTCGACAGTATGTCAGCTATCGTCAGCGTGTTTCCCTCGCTGTCCGTTTCAAGAGGCTCGTTTATGTAGACCTCGCTTTGCTGGCGCTTTATCTTCCGAAAGTGCATTTTTATCTGGTTATCTATACACCGCGAAGCATAGGTAGAAAACCTACGTCCCTTAGTGTAATCAAACGTTTCTGCGGCGCGTATCAGACCTATCGTTCCGATGGATATCAGGTCGTCTGCATCCTGCTGTGAACCCCGGACCGCCTCCGGGTAATTCTTATTCACGATGTATGCCACCAGACGAAGATTGTGCTCGATGAGCTTTCCACGCGCCTGCGTGTCTCCCTGCGCAATAAGCGCTATGCACTCTTCCTCCTCTTTCGGAGAAAGCTGTTTAGGAAACGAGCTCCGGGAATCCAGATGCAACCCGATAAACAACAGATTCTGCAATGCAAATTCAAGCAGTGACAACATATCCTTATCCTCCGTTCATGTTCTCGTAAATTCTATTTCCCACTGCTTGTATTATATTCCCAGACTTGAAATTCTGTTCATTTTATGGTATCATATCAGTATGATGAAAGGAGTTCAGATGGATCATATCTTTACCTACAGCAAGTCAAACCCCATTCCAGATGAAAAATTCGAACGGGTGTTCAGCATTCTTGAAAACTCATTCCCGCAGTCGGAGCGTGGAAACGCCAAGCTCCATCGCCGCGAGCATTCCAGGGATAATTTCCGCTGCATGTGCTGCGAGCCGGAGGGCGTCCCTGCTGCATTCATCAATTACTACGAGCTTCCGGAGCACGGCTTTATCTTCGTCGAACATTTCGCCACCTCCCCGGAACTGCGTGGAAAAGGCGTCGGCTCCGGAATGATGAGGGAGCTGATCTCGTCCTCCAGACCCGCGCTGATAGTCCTGGAGGTGGAACCTCCCGAGGACGAAACCGCCCGCCGCCGCGTGGGATTCTACCAGCGACTCGGCTTCACGCTGAACCCCGGAGAGTACTTCCAGCCGGCTTTCTACGGAAATCCCGACCCGCTGCCGCTCATGCTGATGTCCACAAGCCCGCTCGGCAGCTCGGATTTTACCGACGTTTCATCTGCAATTCACCGCGAGATCTACAAAGTCTGATTTCAATTCGAATTAGCGACTGTTTTAACAGCATAGTCTCTTATTTCCCGCACAGATGTTAAGTAATTATAATATTTCAGGTCTATTCCGTTCAAATCATGCAAAAGCAGTCGATTTTTATGCAACATTAACAAATCTTTTGTCCATGCCTTGTCAAAGTGTTGCAATTCAAATCGTTTCATGATATAATGTATATAATAGTACAGATAGCATCAAGAGGGATTCCCTATGACTGAAAAACTTATACATCTGGATATTGCAGCACTGCTTATCCTTACGATCGTTCTTATATCGCAGTTCACACGGCGCATGTCCAAGGGTACGACCAATCATTTCTTCATCGCGCTCGTAATAATGACGATACTTAGCGGCGCTTCCGATATTTGGGCGGTCCTGCTGGATAACGCAGGCTCGCTGGACTACTCCGCGCGTTCACTCGCGCATTCAGTTTATCTGCTGGTATACAACTCGATATCGCCGCTGTTCCTGATGTTCGTCATCAGCCTGACGAACACCTGGGAAAAGATAACGTCGAACAAACCGGTGGCGTGCCTGATGGCATTGCCGTATCTCGGCGTTATCGGGCTGCTGATTGCAAATGCATCCACGCACTGCATGTTTGATTTTGTGGACGGCGTCTACACTTTGGGACCGCTGTCGTTCCTGCCCTACAATATGGCGGGGATCTATATTCTGATAAGCATCATCTACATCATCGTCTACCGCAGGCTGTTCACCGTGCGGAAAATGCTCGCGTTGCTTATGATGCTGCCGATAATGCGCTGCCTTGTGCTGTTACATGCGCTTGAACCGGATATCATGGTCATGGTTTTCGGCAACACCATCGGAGTTCTGATCATGGCAGTCATGATACAGCGTCCGGAAAACCTCATCGACTCGTTCACCGGGCTTTGCAAGTACAGCGCCTACGCCGAGGATATGAAAAAGAGCTTCGAGATACGAAACCATATCACAATTATCCTGGTGAACATCTCGAACTACGACTCGATACAGAAAATTCTCGGCTACGACAAGACTCAGAAGCTGCTCATGAAAACCGGCAGGAAAATACTCGAACAGAACCGCGCCGCCAAGACCCACGGCGCTGCCTACTACCTTGACCGCGGACGCTTCCGGCTGGTCGTGAACTCCTACAACCGCATTAACGCGGAGCTTGTCGCCGGACTCATCAACAATGAGCTGCACAAGACCATCAAGATAGACCAGTTCGACCTGAACCTGATACCGTTCGTCTGCCTCGCAAAGTGCCCGGAGGACATCGACAGCTTCCAGTCGCTGATATCCTTCGGAACCGATTTCCACGAAAAGCTCCCCTACAACGGCGAGGTTATACACGCCGATGGAAGCACCGTGAAGCGCATGGTATCGCTGCTCACCGGAGTTGACGGGATCATCGAGCGTGCACTTGCGAACCACGGGCTGCATGTTTACTACCAGCCCATATACTCTGTAGAAAAGAAAAAGTTCCTCTCTGCGGAGGCGCTGATAAGACTTATTGATGAAAAAGAGGGCTTTGTTTCCCCGGAGATATTTATTCCCGCGGCGGAAAAAAGCGGCGCGATACACAAGATAGGTGACTATGTTCTCAACGAGGTGTTCCGGTTCATTGCAAGCTCGGAATACAAAAAGCTCGGGCTGGAATACATTGAAATCAATCTGTCGGTGTCTCAGTGCATGAACCACGGACTTGCCGACAAGATACTTGAGCTGATGAGCCGCTACGGCGTTACCTCCAACCAGATAAACCTTGAAATAACGGAAACCGCCGCAAGCTACGACCAGAGCGTTATGACCGAAAACCTGACCCAGCTCAGCAATGCTGGTCTGACGTTCTCGCTGGACGACTACGGCACGGGATATTCCAACATGTACCGCATTGCGGCACTCCCGCTGAAGATAGTCAAGCTCGACAAGACTTTCGTCAACAACCAGAACAACAAAATGTGGACGATACTCCAGAACACCGTCAACATGATAAAGGACCTCAATATGGAGATAGTCGTCGAGGGCATAGAAACGAAAGAAATGGTGCAGAAATTCTCCGACCTGAAGTGCGATTTCATTCAGGGTTACTTCTTCTCGAAGCCTATCCCGCAGCGCGAATTCGTGGAGTTCATCGACAGGTGGAACAACCGCGAACGCATCACTACATAATATCAAAAGTGCAGTCAGCCGGCTGCACTTTTCCTTTTATTTCCGCGGAAATCATGCGGATTTTCGCGCACAATACTACGGGTGATATTATGAAGTACTTTTTTGAGGGAATGCTCTGCGGAGTGCTCAACGGATTTTTCGGCAGCGGCGGCGGTGTCGCAGCCGTCCCGATACTGGAGCATGAGCAGCGTAAGCTCCAGCCGGAGCTCTCCCCCGCCGACGCAATGAAGCACGCGCACGCAGATTCCGTAGCGCTGATCTTCGTGCTGAGTATTACGGCGGCTGTGTGCTATATGTTCAGCGGTGGGATAGATTTCGCGACTGCGTTTTCCTACGTTCCCTGGGGAGCCGGCGGTGCGCTCGCGGGCGCGTTCTTCCTGCGGAGGATACGCGCGGTATGGCTCCAGCGGCTGTTCGGAGCGCTCATCTGCGCAGCGGCGGTGAGGTCGCTGCTGTCATGATACAGGCTATAGTAGGAGCGCTTTCCGGGGTCATCGCGTCCATGGGACTCGGCGGCGGATTCGTGCTGCTGATCTGGCTGACCCTCCATGATGGAATGCAGCAGCGACAGGCACAGGGCGTGAACCTGCTGTTTTTCCTGCCTATCGCGCTGATATCCGTGATAATGCACCTGCGCGGCGGACTGATAGACAAGCGACTGATCCTGCGAATGATCCCCGGCGGCGTGCTGGGAGCAGTCCTTGGGACGTTTGCTGCTAACCTGGTCGGGAACGACCTGCTGCGGAAAATCTACGCGGTGTTCCTGCTAGTGTTCGGTCTGCGGGAACTGTTCCGCAAGCCCCCTGAAAAAGAAAAAGTCCCCGAAAAACCGGGGACGTCGGAAACAGATAAGCTATAATCAAACCACCGCAGCAAACAACAGTTTCACACATCGCTGTGACGGTTGTTATACTTGAACATAACGAACGCCGCCGCGATTATTATCGCATAACCTACGAAGCTCAGGACATCCGGCATCTGACCAAGCACGACAAACCCGATGAGCGCCGCGAAGATTATCTGCGAATAATCATAGATGGAGACCTGCTTCGCCGGAGCGTAGGAATACGCGGTAGTGATGCAGAACTGCGCGATAGCTGCGCTGACGCCCGCGCCTACCAGCATGAGCACCTGCGTCCAGGACATGGGCTTGAAATCCAGCATCATCAGAGGGAACGCCACCAGCGACGAAAATGCTGAGAAGAAGAACACAACGTAATAACTCTTGACGCCCTTCCCCGTTGCGCGGCGGACGAACGTGTAAGCCGCTCCCGCGCACATTCCCCCGCAGAATCCCGCGATGGAAGCGCCGAGCTCCGCATTCTGGAAGCTGGGTTTGATAACGAACAGCGCTCCGATGAACGCAGTAAGGATTATCGCCCACTGCACCTTATTTGCGCGCTCTTTCAGCAGAAACGTCGAAAAGATTATCGCAAAGAACGGTGACATTTTGTTCAGCAGCGAAGCGTCCGAAAGGCTCAGCCGGTCTATCGCATAGAAGTTCAGGATGACCCCCGCATAGCCGCACGCCGACCGCATGAACAGGTCGAACCTCGCGCCTTTCGGCGGGATTATCGAACAGCGGTTCTTTATCATCGCGCCGCTCGCGATGAACAGTGCGAAAAAGTTTCGGAAAAACGTTTTCTGGATAGTCGGAATGTCCCCGGAAAGCCTGACGAACATGTTCATCAGCGCGAAGAAAAACGCAGACGTGATGAGGAACAGTATCGCTTTATTCAGGCGGGATATACCTTTCTTTTCAGGCATCAGACCGCCCCTTTTCGATATCAGACAGCATTCGGATGTACTCGCCGAGCACCGGCTGGAAATGTATCCCGTAGAATCTGCGGTCGGGAGCGTCGGCGGTGTATTCTACCGCCGCGTAGGTGAATTTCGTCGCTATATCCAGAGCCAGCGGATAGTCTGCGCCTCTGAGCACCGCTCCCAACAGAGCCGAAGCGAACACGTCCCCCGTACCGGAACATGCGACGTCCTTTTTAGGGGTCAGGCACTCTGTGAATGTTCCGTCGAAGCAGCCCACAGCGCCTAACTGCCCCTTTTCCGAGAACCCGGTTATAACAGCGAACTTCACGCCGAACGAGCACAGCTCCCGCAGCATTTCCTTGGTTTCGTGCAGCGTCGGGCAGGGATTGAAACTCCGCCCGGTGAGCAGACAAGCTTCCGTTATGTTGGGTGTGATGATATCCGCGCCCTCAATGAACTTCCGCATTCTCGCGGGGTAGTCGTCGGTAAGGGCGGCGTACATCTTTCCATTGTCGCCCATCACCGGGTCGATGAACAGCGGCGTACCCGGCTTACGGAAGCGGCGTATGAACCCCTCGATGTGCTCTATCTGGTCGATGGACGCGATGTATCCGGTGTATATCCCCTCAAAATCTATGTGCTCGCGCTCCAGCTGGTCGCTTATAGGCGTGAGCTGCTCGGTGAGGTCTATGCTGTAGAATGTCGGGAATCCCGTGTGGTTGGAAAGCAACGCGGTAGGTATCCCGCAACACTCCACCCCTGCCGCAGACAGCACCGGAATAGCGGCGGTCAGCGAGCAGCTCCCCACGCAGGAGAAATCTTGTATCGTAACTATCCTTTTCATTGTGTTCAACTCTGGTTCTTTACTTTATAGTCGGGTATCCATCTGCGGAGCGCCGCGGTCAGCGAACGTACTTCCAGCGGCTTTGCGACATGCCCGTTCATGCCGTGTTCCTTTGCAATTTTTACATCCTCGATGAACGCGTTCGCGGTCATCGCGATTATCGGTATCGTCTTTGCGTCAGGACGGTCGAGAGCGCGTATCTTATCGGAGGCGCGATGACCGTCCAGAATCGGCATCTGTATATCCATGAATATCAGGCTATAGTAGCCAACAGGCGACTTGCTGAACATCTCCACCGCCTCTGCGCCGTTGCTTGCGACCTCCGTCACAAGCCCCGCCTCGGCAAGGAATTCCGACGCTATCTCCGCGTTGAATTCCAGGTCCTCCGCAAGCAGTATGTGCTTTCCGCCGAAGTCGTAATCCGACATGCGCTCGCGTCTGGTCTGCTCGTCCATCGAGATCCCGCCGATGTAGCTCGGCTCCTCCGCGCCCTTTTTCAGCGCGACTGTCACATCAAACATCGAGCCCTTTCCGACCTCGCTGTTGATGGAAATGTCGCCGTTCATCATGCGCGCGATGTTTATTGCGATGGCCATTCCCAGTCCGTTGCCCTGGATACCGCTTATGCGGTCGTCGTCTGCGCGCACGAACGGATCGAATATCTTATGCAAGAACTCCTGGCTCATTCCGATTCCGGTGTCCTTTACCGTGAACAGGTATCGGCATATTCCGTGATGGTCGGGGTTCAGCTCCTTGACCGAGAAGTGTATCTCGCCGCCGTCCGGAGTGTACTTCACCGCGTTGCTGAGTATGTTCATCAGCAGCTGGCGCAGCTTTGCCTGGTCGCCTATAACTGAATAGTTAAGCCCCGGCTCTGTCTCGACGGTAAATATCTGGTGCTTCTTGTCAGTCAGGGTGCGTATAGTCCCAGTGGTGTCGTCGATGAAAGTTTTCAGGTCGAACGGCTCGCTCGCCAGGGTGGTTTTTCCGCTCTCTATCGAGGACAGGTCCAGGACATTGTTGATTATCTCCAGCAGCTGATGTCCGGAGGTCTGTATCTTCTCAAGGCAGTCGTTCACCCTGGCGGTATCGTCGATGTGCTCCTGCGCTATCACGGACATTCCCAGGATGGAATTCAGCGGCGTGCGGATATCGTGGCTCATCTGGCTCATGAATATCGTCTTGGCGGAATTCGCGTGCTGCGCCTGGTCGAATGCGTCGCGGAGAGCCTGTTCAACGCGTTTCGCCTGGTCGTGCTCCCCGGTGATATCCCGGACATAGGTGAGCCCCCAGATATCCCCGGTCTCCATATCCAGCGTGAGTATTACCGCCTCGCGGAAATATCCCGTCTTTTCTCCGATGCAGAACTCGTACTCGGTATCGAAGCTGCGGCGGTGGCTGTTGTACATATCCGCGAGCGTTTTCGTGCAGAATGTCCGGCGGAAATTCTCGGCGGCCTTGACGTCAACGAACAGCTCTGATTTTTTCCTGATATACTCGTTATAAGAGCACGGTACAGCAAGTCCCATCTGCGGCAGAAGCGCGTCAACGCCCTCCTGCTCGATTATCTCATCATAGATGATATCCCGGGTGATATTGTAAGTATAGACAGCTATCGCATTGGACAGTATCGCCTGTCTGTACTGGCTCTCGGAACGCAGCGCGCGTTCCAGCCGCTGCTGGTAGCGCAGCTCCCTGAGTTTTTCGGTAGTCACCTGCTGAACGCTTAGTATCGCGAGGGCAGGCTCGCCGTTCTCATCCGCAGATGACATGAATGCCTGGATACGCAGCCATTCCGGCTCTCCTCCGGTTGTACGGCAGAATTCGCACTCTATCATCTTTTCACCGGCGCGGAACTGTTCCGTCATGTGTTCAATGCTGTAGTTGAACAGTATAGCGTTCCTGTCGGCGGGGCTGCATCCGCAGTTATCAGCGAACCTAAGCAGCGCTTCATTGTATTGACCTATTTCATTAAAATGCTCTGCAAAAAGCCCCTGCTTGTCCGAGGAGGAATAGAAGCTCCCCCCGCGCAGGTCGATGAGGTCGAGTATCATGTAGGGTATCGCCAGCCCGTTTATCAGGCGGTTCCGCAGCTCCTCCATGAATATCGCGCGGTGGTCTGCGGCGATACGCCGGAAAACAATGAATTCCGGGTAACGCCCGGCAAGGCTCTGCTTCATTCTTACAAGCCGCAGATTGACCCAGCAGGGACCGTCCGGACGCATGAATCGGAATTCCCCGTGTACCTCATCGGAGCTTGCAAATGCGGAAATCACAGTGCTGCGGGTGAGCATTTCAATAAGCCTGGGGCGGTCGTCCGGGTGTATGCAGAACTGGAACTTCTCCAGCCACTCGTCGTAGCTGCATTCGCAGCCCGCCGTCGTACTGGTGTTGAAGTAGTCGTTGAGCAGCATGAGCCTGCCCTGTTCGATGTCGGTCAGCGCGCAGAAAGCAAAGCTGTCCAGCATTTTTTCGCCGAGCAGCCTTGTCAGCAGCTGGAGGTCCGGGTCGTAGCCGTAGAGCTGCGTGCGGTCAGCGGGCACTCCCTTGAAGAAGCCGTAGATGGTCACGGCACCGTTATCCTTGCCAGCCAGCATTCCGGTGCTGTAGGCGGTGTAGAGTCCCTTGGTCTTGTGCCGCCAGCGGTATTTCACCTCCGCGCGGATATTGTGGCGGGTGCTGGCGATAGCTTCCTTGACGACCGGCATATCATCCGGGTGGACGCACTCCTCCCACATGCGGTAGTTGCCTTCGGGGTCGGAATTGTCCTTTACCCCGAATATCTTCATGAAATCCTCGTCAAAAAAAAGCTGATGGGGATATCCCCTGCGGATAACCATTCTGAACGTTCCTGAAATAATCGAATCCATCGGGAATCTCCCCCTCTTTAATTATCAATCTCTGCTGTAAAGGTCTCTCGTGTAGACCTTTCCGCTGACGTCGCTGAGCTCGCTGCTCATGCGGTTTGCAAGTATCACATCCGAGCGGCGCTTGAACTCGCCGAAGTCGCGGCAAACCTCGTAATCGAAGAACTCCTGTCCTTCTTTCAGCGTGGGCTCGAAGATTATCACCTTTATGCCGCGCTTTTCAAGGCGCTTCATTATGCCCTGTATGGAGCTCTGGCGGAAGTTGTCTGAATTCGACTTCATCGTAAGGCGGTAAACGCCGACCGTCTGCGGTTTCATGGACGCGATGTGTTCCGCGATGTAATCCTTACGGGTCTTGTTGGCGGCAACTATCGCGGTTATGATGTCGTTGGGAACATCCGCGTAATTTGCAAGCAGCTGCTTCGTATCCTTGGGCAGGCAGTAGCCGCCGTATCCGAAGCTCGGATTGTTGTAATGCGAGCCGATACGCGGGTCAAGTCCTACGCCGTCGATTATCTCGCGGGCGTTGAGCCCTTTCATCTCTGCGTAGGTGTCCAGCTCGTTAAAGTAAGCTACGCGCAGCGCAAGGTAAGTATTGCTGAACAGCTTTACCGCCTCCGCCTCGGTGGGGTTGAGGTGCAGCGTGGGGATATCCTGCTTTATCGCGCCCTGCTGGAGCAGTCCGGCGAAAACATGAGCGCGCTCGACAGAATCCGCCCAGTCCTGCGGCGCTCCGACGATAATGCGGGAGGGGTACAGGTTATCGTACAGCGCCTGACCCTCGCGCAGGAATTCCGGAGAGAATATCAGACGGTGCGCATTATCTGTATATTTCTTGTGGAGCCCGGCGGTGAACCCTACCGGCACGGTGGACTTCACAACTATAGTGCAGTGGTCGTTAACAGAAAGGACCTGGTCGATAACTCCCTCGACCGATGATGTGTCGAAGTAGTTCTTCTCCGCGTCGTAGTTGGTGGGAGTTGCGATGACAACAAGCTCAGCTGTTGTGTATGCCGGATTCCATTCAGTGGTCGCTGTTAGGGTGAGCGGCTTTTCTGCGAGGTATTCCTCAATGTATTTATCCGCGATGGGCGATTTCTTCGAATTTATGAGCGCCACCTTTTCCGGAATTATATCCACTGCGGTGACGTCGTTGTGCTGGGACAGCAGCACCGCCATCGAAAGTCCGACGTATCCTGTTCCCGCTACGGTTATTTTCATATCTTTTTCCCCCTGATGGAAATTTATTATCTAGATAGAACGCTGTTTTCTGAGACACAGCTTAACTATTATATTATAGTACCTCAGACGTAAATTGTCAAGTGATGAACGATATCCACGATATACAAATCTTTTCAAGGAAAACTGTGATATTTTGATGATAACTTAACAGAAATTGTTGACCATCAGCAGGAAACATGCTATAATACTTCATGCACAATCGGGCATGATAATACCAACGATATGAAAGCGAGGAAGTAATATGTGCACAGCTGCGACTTATAATACAGAATGCTTCTACATGGGCAGAACGCTGGATTACGAGTTCTCCTACGGCGAGGAAATAACTGTAACTCCACGGAACTACCGCTTTGTATTCAGCCACTGCGGAGAGCTCACCAGTCACTATGCGATAATCGGGATGGCGCATGTCGCCGGGGATTACCCCCTCTACTATGACGCGGTGAATGAAAAGGGGCTCGGCATGGCGGGGCTGAATTTCGTAGGCAACGCGAAATACTCCGCTCCCCGGGAGGGAACGCGCAATGTTGCTCAGTTTGAGTTCATCCCCTGGATACTGTCGCAGTGCGCCGATATTTCCCAGGCGCGGGAGCTCATCTCCGGCATGACCCTCACCGGGACTCCGTTCAGCGAGCAGCTCCCTGCGGCGCAGCTCCACTGGATGATCGCGGACAGCTCCGGCTGCATCGTGGTGGAATCCACCGCAGACGGGCTGCACGTCTACGAAAACAAAGCGGGCGTGCTGACTAACAATCCCCCGTTCGATCAGCAGATGTTCCTGCTGAACAATTACATGAACCTCTCCCCGAAAGACCCGCAGAACAGCTTCGCGGAGGGTCTGGAGCTCACCCGCTACAGCCGCGGGATGGGCGCGCTGGGGCTCCCCGGCGACCTGTCGTCCACGTCGAGGTTCGCAAGGGTAGCGTTCACGCGAAACAACTCCCGCTCAGGGAGCTCCGAGCCGGAAAGCGTGGGGCAGTTCTTCCACATCCTCGGCTCCGTGGAGCAGACCCGTGGCTGCTGTGAGGTCGCGCCGGGGAAGTTCGAGATAACGATATACACTTCCTGCTGGAACGCGCAGACCGGCGTTTACTACTACACGACCTACCTCGACCGCCGCATAAACGCCGTGGACATGCACCGCGCCGACCTGGACGGAACAGCCCTCGTGCGCTACCCAATGCTACAGCAGGAGGACGTAAACTTCCAGAATTGAATCCCGCCTACCGGACAGCTTTTCAGGCTGTCCGGTTTTTAATTCTGTTGATACAAAACATTTGTAACCAAATTGTAACCAAATCGTAATATAACTGTAATTGACTTCCTGCAATAATCTGCTATAATAATTATAGGGAAATATCACGAAACGGAGGTGATAGATGTGAAAAAGAGAAAACTGTTCTGTGAGCGGTCGCCGGTCTGCTACCGCATTTCACTTGGTAAGGAATACCTCCTGAGGGATATCCGCGATTCTTTCAGCGGCGAAAAATTCGCGAGTATCCGCAATACAGTCCCATTCAGCAGCATCGTTAAAAACCACACATCCAACGCGCAGCGCCACCTGGAGGGCGTAGATATGGAGCTCCAGCGCAACAAGCTGGTGAACCTCCGGCTCGCGGCGGCTCAGATAAATGGTATAATCATCCAGCCCGGGGAAACGTTCTCTTTTTGGCGGCTGGTAGGCAATCCCACAGAAAAGCGCGGCTACCTTGACGGGCTGGTGATAAGCGCCGGAAAACTCGGGCGCGGCGTCGGCGGCGGGCTGTGTCAGCTCGCGAACCTGATACACTGGCTGGTGCTGAACAGTCCGCTCACCGTGACCGAACTGGTGCACCATTCCGACGCGCTCTTCCCGGATTCCGGCAGGAGGGTGCCGTTCGGAACAGGAACAAGCGTATTTTACAAGAATGTGGACTATCGCTTTAAGAACACCACCGACCGCCCGGTGCAGCTGCTGGTATGGCTGGACGAAAACACATTGTACGGCGAACTCCGCGCGCCGCAGCCTTTCCCTTACATATACCGCATAACCGAGGAAGATCAGGGCTACGTAGAGGAGGACGGCGAATTTTTCCGGGTCAGCCGGGTGTACCGCGTGGTACTCGACCGGGAGCGCCGGGTGATACGACGGGAACTGGTGCTGGACAACCACTCCAAAGTGATGTACGACTACTCGCTTATCCCCAGCAGCCAGATAATCACTCCCAGACTAAGGCGGCTGACATGAGCACATATACGGATACTGGAGAAATACGCGCGGCGCGTTCCTGACCCCCGTCAGAGCGCATACCACGCAGGATCATCGCCGGGGGAACTTCCGCAAAACGGAAGACGGCGGAAAGGGGTAATTATATGAACAAAACAGGATTCAAAGCAACCGTAATCGCATGTGGCGCGATACTGGTGATACTCTGCGTGGCGCTGACATTCATGCTGTGCAACATAGTCCCGACAGCCTGGATGGAACGCGTTGAAATAAACGGCAGAGTGATACCAGTCGCGGGCGCCGGGCTTGATTACAAAGCAGACATGCCGATATGGAAAGGCGGCGTGGCAGACGGCGTACTCGTTATGAAAGACGGCACGGAATACAGCATAAAGTACAGTATGGATTACGGCGTATTCACCATTGAAGATAAATTCGGAATGTACGTTTCCCGCGCATAAATACAGATATATCCCCGCAATTCAGTAAAAATTGCGGGGATATCGTATAAAATATTGACAATTCCGCATTTTAGTGTTATAATAAGTTGTTGAATTATGTGGCGCAGAGGAATACTGCGCCGAAAGGCTGTGATATAATGCGGCATAACAATGCCGGTCATAATCGCGTGTGCAACGTGACCAGATCTAAGTAATTTTCCGCTACGGCGGGCGACATTATTATACACTTGAAAGGATTGAAGGAATTGTTCAGAGAAAACGAATACCGCACGCAGTACTGCAACGCGGTCACTGAAAGCGATATAGGCAAAAAGGTAAGGGCTGCCGGCTGGGTCGAGAATATCCGCGACCACGGCGGTATCATGTTCATCGACCTGCGCGACCACTACGGCGTAGTTCAGGTCGTATTCCACAACGAGAAGCTGCTGGAGGGCATCCACAAGGAGTGCGCCGTTTCCATCGCAGGCACTGTTTTAAAGCGCGACGAGAGCACCTACAACGATAAGATCGAGACTGGCACCGTTGAGATAGAGGCGGAGGAAGTCCGCATTCTCGGCAAGGTGACGGAGCAGCTTCCGTTTGAAGTAGCTACCTCCCGTGAGACACGCGAGGATGTACGTCTCAAGTACCGTTACCTCGACCTCAGAAACAAGAAGATGCACGACAACATCGTGCTCCGTTCCAAGATAATCAGCTTCCTGCGCAACAAGATGAGCAGCATGGGCTTCCTGGAGCTCCAGACTCCTATCCTGTCCACCTCCTCACCCGAGGGCGCAAGAGATTACCTTATCCCCAGCCGTAAGCACCACGGCAAGTTCTACGCTCTGCCGCAGGCTCCGCAGATCTTCAAGCAGATCTACATGGTTTCCGGCTTCGACAAGTACTTCCAGATCGCTCCCTGCTTCCGCGACGAGGACGCAAGAGCCGACCGCTCCCCCGGAGAGTTCTACCAGCTCGACTTCGAGATGAGCTTCGCTACCCAGGAGGACGTTTTCGCTGTTGCTGAGGAAGTACTCTCCGCTACATTCTCCGAGTTCTCCGACAAGCAGGTATCCCCTGCCCCGTTCAGACGTATAACCTACAAGGAAGCAATGCTGACCTACGGTTCAGACAAGCCCGACCTCCGCAATCCGCTGGTCATAAAGGAGCTTTCCGACCTGTTCGTTGACAGCGATTTCAAGCCTTTCTGCAACAAGACCGTCCGCGGTATCAGAGTTCCCGGAATGGCTAAGCAGTCCAAGACTTTCTTCAAGAGCATGGAGGACTTCGCAGTACAGGAAGTCGGCATGAAGGGTCTGGGCTACTTCAAGGTCGAGCCGGGCGAGAACGGCATGTTCAAGTACAACGGTCCGATCGACAAGTTCCTCAACGACGATCAGCGCAGGGAGCTGGCGGCACGCTGCGAACTCCAGGAGGGCGACGTACTCTACTTCATCGCCGACACCGCGAAGAATGCTCCGAAGTTTGCCGGACAGATACGCACTGAGGTCGCAAAGCGCATGAACCTCATCGACGAGAGCCGCTTTGAGCTGTGCTTCATCGTTGACTTCCCGATGTACGAGCTGGACGAGGAGACCGGAAAGATAATCTTCACTCACAACCCGTTCTCCATGCCGCAGGGCGGTCTGGACGCGCTGCTGAACAAGGATCCGCTGGATATCCTCGCATATCAGTACGACATCGTATGCAACGGTGTTGAGCTTTCCTCCGGCGCAGTCCGCAACCACGACCTCGACATCATGATAAAGGCGTTCGAGATCGCAGGCTACACCGAGGAGGATGTTGCAAGCAAGTTCGGCGCGCTCTACAACGCATTCAAGTTCGGCGCTCCGCCTCATGCTGGTATGGCTCCCGGCGTTGACCGTATGATCATGCTGCTCACCGGCGAGGAGAGCATCCGCGAGATCATCGCGTTCCCGCTGAACTCCAACGCGCAGGATCTGCTCCTCGGCGCACCTACCGAGGTAACAGAGCAGCAGCTCCGCGAGGTACACATCAAGGTCCGCAAGCAGATGTGATACGACAAACAAATCACGGCATAGTCAGCAAAACTGGCTATGCCGTTTTTTATTGAGTTCCGTCAGTTGACCTCGACAATGGTTATCTGGTCGTTGGCGAAATCTGCCTCGGAAAGCAGTGTGCTCTTTATTTTTGCAGCCCCCGCCGCGTCAAGCCCCTCGGTCTTTACTATGATGTTCGCGCTGCTGTCGCTGAGATAGCATAACGCGTCCTCGAAACCCTGCGCCTTGAGCATGCTCTCTATCTTATTCTCGCTTTCGATGTAGCCGCCGAGTTTCATCGCGTCCACTTCCACCGCCGCAAGCTCGTCTTTCGTCAGGTCGCCGCCCTGGTACATGCTCTGGAGCACCTCCGCAGCTTCCTCGCGGCTGGTCTGCTTGTCGAGCCTTGCCTGCGCGAAGTACGCTGAGGTGTCGGCGATACCTCCGGATTTGTCAATGCTCACCAGGTCGGCCTCGCCGTATGTAGTTCCAGCCGTATCCGCTGCCCCGGATACCTCCGCCGACGGCTCGGTGAGGTTCTTGTTCTTCCCGCCGGAATAGATGAAATTCACTGCCACAGCCGTACCCAGCAGCACAGTCAGACCCGCAGCTACAAGCTGCTTCTTCCCTAAAATCACATTCAAACGCTTCATGACCCTGATTCCTTTCTTAATTCGTGACATAGACCTGTGATACGCCGATATCCAGCACCCGCGCCGCAGTATTCACCACCTTCTCGCGTATCAGCACATTCTCCGCGCCGCCGCAGACCACCGCAACGCCCCGCACTCTCGGGAGTATCACGCTCTTTTCCAGCGCGTCCTTCGAGCCGTTAAGCGCGGGGCTGTTCTCGGCGCTCTGGGAATCCCCGGAGCTGCTGGACTTCACCTCCTCCGCGTAAACCCGCTCGCTGGTGCGGTCGAGCGTCACCATCACCTGCGTGGAGGTTACTCCGTCGATCTGCGAGATGATGTCCGTCAGGCGCTTCTCGAGCTCCTGCTCGAGCGCGGACGTGTCCTCGGAGAAACTGCCCTGCTCCTGCGCCGAACTGCGCTCCGGTATCACCGTGCTGAGAAACAGCAGCGCTATCGCGGCAATCCCGGCGATGATGACGAACCTGCGCCACCTGCCCCCGCCCAGCCGCCTGCCAAGTAACCCGCCGACCCGTTCCGTGAACCGCTCCATGCCATCACCCCTTTACGACCGATGTTACCCGTATCTCCTCCGGGAGCTCCCGTGAAAGCAGCTCCTCCGCAGCCTCTGCCGCCGAGCGCTGTCCCTCGCTGAATACAAGCTCCACCTGTGTAATAGATATGCTGTACAATCCTGAAATATTAACCGCAATGTGGACTTCTTCGGGACAAATTCCCTGCTCGTTCAGCAGAGAATACACCTTGTCCGACATTTCGGAGCAGATCTTCTTCTGTAATTCCCTGTTTATGTCACCCGAGAATCCTATGTAGTCCGCGCTGTCCTCGTAGCTGTACTGTACATTGTCGATGCTGAAATTCGTATTCCGCAGGGCGTTCACTCCCGCGAGGATGAACAGCCCCGCCGTCAGCAGTGATATCTGCTTTGCAAACTTGTTTTCCGGGATAAGCATGCGGAACAGCGCCGAGGCTATCGCCGCCATGCACACCGTTGAAAAGAACTGCACTTTCCAGCCTCCTTAACCCTGACTATTCCCAGCTGCCATCATTATCACCGCCGAGATGGTGTTCAGCAGCAGGAAACACACTATCACCGCCATGATTATCGACATGACCGCTCCGCACGCCCTGAACAGCGAGGAAAGCTCCTTCACGCCGAACACCTCGCTGACCGCCTCCGCAGCCATCAGCGCGAACCGGTAACATATCACCGACAGCAGCGACGGCAGCAGTATCGCGATGCCCGCCGCGATGCCGTACGTCCCGATGGAGCCGTGCAGCAGCGACAGGCTCGCATGCACCGTGTTCACCGCGTCTGAGATGGTGCCGCCGACGATTGGTACGCCGCTCGACACTGCAAACTTCGCCGTACGTATCAGCACGTTGTCCGCCGAGTTCGTTACGAACGTCTGCGCCGAAAGCACGCTCATGAACACCGTCATCAGCAGCGAAAGTCCCCACACTGCCGCCTTGCGTATCAGCTCCCCGAGCTTGTCCGTGTTCATCTCTGGATGTATAGACCCGGTTACGGAAAGACCCATCACTGTCCCGCAGACCGGGGTCAGGAAGTTCACCGCCGTCTGCGAAAAGAACTGCGCCGCCGCAAGTATCACGGTATTTGCCGCGGAGGCTGTAGCCGCCTTTCCCATCGCCGCAATGACCCCGGCGAACACCGGAACAAACACCAGCATGAATTCCGACGCGGCTGCAAGCACGTCCAGCGTATCCCGCAGCGCTCCCGCCACCGCCGCAGTGGTCATTCCCGCGCCGGCGAGCACTCCCACCGCCGAGAATACCCCGGACATGTTCCCGCCCGTGCCGTCCGCAGCGCTCCTGGACAGCGCGCAGAGCAGCACAACTCCGCACAGCGACGCCAGCAGCCTTACCGGCGCGGTGAGCCTGTCCAGGAACATGTCCCGCAGAAATCCCAGCACTCCCCCGAACGACAGCGCCGCAGCGCCGTTGTTATCCGGAGTTATCCCGCCACCCTCCAGTATCTCGGACGCCTCCGGCGGAACTGCGTCGGAAAGCACGCTGTTTATATCCCCGTATTCTGCGTAATTCCCCGTGCTCTCCGCCCTGGCATTCCCGCACAGCAGGAACGCCACAGCGATAACTGCGAGAATCTTTGCAGCGGTCAGCAGTATCCTGCGCATTTTCCGTCCTTTCCCATTCCGTTTATTCCAGCAGCCCGGTGACTATCTCGGCGAGCGCCGAAAATACCGGCAGGGATATCACCACGACTGCGGCTTTACCCGCAAGCTCTATCTTTCCCGCGATGGCGGATTCACCCGCGTCCCGGCAGCAGTCCGAGCCGAGCTGCGTGATGTAACACACGGCGAGCGCCTTGAAAAGCGTCCGGGAGTAGCTGCCGTCCAGCCCGGCGGCTCCTGTCAGCTGCGATATCAGCTCCACGGACGGCGCCAGCATAGTTATGACCGCTCCCATTATAAGCACTCCACAGGCTATACTTACCCCGAGCGCAAGCTCCGGCTTGTACTGCCGCACGATGATACACAGCACCGCAGACAGCACGGCTATCCCAACGAGCGATGTTATGTCCATATCTTCACCACAGCCCGAATACCGAACGTATCGTCCCGAAAAGCTCGTCTATCGCCGGGATAAGCATCATCAGCACTATAACAAGCCCCGCGACGGTCAGCATCATCGCCTGCTCGTCGTGGTCGGTCTTTTTGAGTATCTGATTCAGCACGGCGACGATTATCCCCACCGCTGCTATCTTGAATATCAGGTCAAGTTCCATTGCACGCCTTTCCTTTACAGCAGCATGACCGCCGCCCCTAATCCCGCGAGCACACCGCCGGAGCGGTACATTCTCCCCTGCTGCTCCGATTTCTTTTCCGCTGCGGATATCAGCTTGTCTAGCTGCGCAGAATACAGCCTGAGCAGCGACACCTGGCTTTCTGCGGAGCATGTTCCCAGCTCCTGACCGAGTTGTTTCAGGAGCTGTATTTCCTCACTACCGCACCATGTCAGTGCTGAAAGCTTGTCCACTGCGCTGCTCCATGCGGCGCGGATATCCAAGCCTGCGCCGGAACACTCACGCAGCAGCCGCCCGAATTCCCCCTGACTGCCCCGCATCAGTTCCGGCAGCGTCGGAGCAGTGCAGGCTATCTCGATGGAGTACTGCTCCAACATCAGCCGGAGTTCCCGCAGCAACGCGCACCTGCGTTTCAGCAACAAGCTCCTGCGGAATCCCCACGCCGAACATATCAGCAGTATCAGCAGACCCGCCGCCGCTCTCATGAGCGCACCTCCGAAAGTTCAACAAGTTCTTTCAGCCTGCCGCGCTCGCCTAGTAATGCGGCACGGTCGAACAGCGGGAGCAGTTCCCGAAGCGCCGGACGGCTCATCAACTCCGGAATACTCCCTGCGTGCGCGGAAACTATCAGCCTTACGCCGCAGTTCATGCACTGTCTGACTTCCTCCGCGTCGCCGCCTATTTCGTCGCAGATGATGACCTCCGGACTCAACGACCGCAGCGCGCACATTATCCCCTCACCCTTGGGGTAGCCGTTCAGCACGTCTGTATTCTCGCCGATATCCAGCGCCGGAACTCCGCCGGAAACCCCGGCGATCTCCCCACGGCAGTCCACGACAGCCACCCGGTGGCTCTCTCCCAGGATACGCGCCATGTCCCGCAGCACCGTGGTCTTGCCGGAAAGCGGCTTCCCACACACGATGAGCGAGCAAAGCCCGTCCGGGAACGCCCGGCGGCACAGTTCCTCCGCACAGCCGCGCACCTCTCTTGCGAACCGGATGTTCAGCGACGAGATGTCTTTCAGTGTCGAAAGCTTCCCGCACTGCTCGACGGCAGTTCCGCAGAATCCCACGCGGTGTCCTCCGGGGAGCGTTATGTAACCCTCGGATATCTCCCTTGCAAAACTGTGGACGGAATTCCGGCACAGCTCCAGGAAGCATTCGGTTATATCCTGCTGGCTGAACGGCGAAGAGCATTTCAGCGTCCTGCCGTCCGTCATGACCGCGCAGGCGCTCCGACCTGTTCGCAGGCGTATCTCCGCGATGTTCCCCGGCGGAAGCGTGATTTTGCCCGCCGCAGAGCGCAGCGGAATTGTCCTGATGGTTTTAGCGGCTGTCATGTGCCATTCCTCCCCGTTTCATTTGTACAAGTCTATTCGCAGCATGTCCGGTTTATGACAGAAAAAATCCACCCTGCCGCGAAGCAGAGTGGATTTGATCTATTCCTTTGTTTACCTTACCGGGACGGTTCACTTTCCCGGAGATATTGCGTTTTTATTCTTCGATAACGTCGCCGTAAACAACGCCAAGTCCCAGAGTGCTCATGTAAACTCTGCCGTACTTGTTCCAGTCGCCGTAGACGAACTTACCGTTGCCGGTGCCGCCGAACTGGTGGTTGTCGTCGTTGATACGGCTCCATGTCGCGCCCTCGTCAGTGGACCAGTAGAGCCCTACGGGGTCATCGGAGGTCGGCTGTCCCCAGATGTAGATCACTGCCGGGTCGCCGTCGTTCTTGCCTCTGCCAAGTCCGACCATCTGACAGTTGGAAACGGTGTCGATACGGGTGAATGTCTTGCCGTGGTCGGTGGATACCTGGAGTCCCATCGCGGGATAGTATATCTTGCCCTCGACGCCCGCTTCGACTACCGGTCGGGTGGAGTTGAATACGGACAGGTCGTTGTTCGGAGTGAACGTCTTGCCGCGGTCCTCGCTGTAGAAGAACGTGCTGCCGCTTGCCGCGTAGAGGTAATCGGGATTTACCGGGTCGGCGATGAGCCGCTTCGCTGAAAGCCCGCCCTCGGACTGGTTCCAGGTCTTGCCCTTGTCGTCGGACCAGAATACGAACGCCATGTTGTCCGGAGCCCAATAGAATGTGCTGCCGTCAGCGGATATCGCAACGGAGCCGCCGTGACCGTTCTGACCGCTTACCGGTGCCGTCACCTTATTGCTCCAGGTAGCGCCGCGGTCCTCGGAGTACCAGAAATCGTTGCCGGTATCGGAGTTCGCAGCCTTTACCCACACGTCAGTGTTCGCCGCTGCCACCGCAAGCCCGGTCATGGAGCCGGCGCCGCTGCTGTGACGGGTACCGAACTCCGCCGCGTCGGACTGGGTGAAGCCGTCGTAGTCAGCGACTACCGTAACAAGCTCGCCGCCGGGAATGCTCACCAGCTCGTAGGGAACGGTTTCCTCGATGCCCTTTGCAAAGAAGTAGAACGCCGGGTGCTCGTCCCAGATGTTGTCGCAGGAGAAAATACCGTTGCCGGAAACCACCATGATCTTTCCGGTGTTGTTAGGGTCGATGGCGAGGGAGCTGCACCAGTGCATTGAAGACTCGTCATGCCATCCCACGTCGCCGCCGGACATCGTCATGTCAAGGTTGATGTTCTTCCAAGTGCTGCCGCCGTCAGTGGTAACGTAGAAATCGTCGCCGAATGTACCGTTCGCCTGCTGGTCATAGACGTTTTCAGTAACTGCGACCATTCTGTTGGAGTCGTTGGGGTCGATAACTACGTCGCCGTAGCCGTTCTTTTCCGGGGTGATATCAGTTATGGAGTCGTCCGCGATGTTCAGCAGGCGTATGCCGCCGTTACCGCGTTGATTGTTCCAGGGACCCTCAGTGGATGCGTAGGTCAGGGCGATCTTGCCGTCGCCGTTGTACTTCATACGCTGAACCATCAGCCCCTTGGGAGCGTTCTCGACAGGAGCCCATGTCGCGCCTGCGTCAGTGGACTTGTAGAGGTTGTAGTCGCCCTTGCGGGAGATAGCTACATAGATAGTTGAGCAGGAGGAATCATCACCGGACTGCGGGTCGATGATGATACTGCATATTCCGTTGTTGTTATTCGTGGTGGTGTCCGTGCCGAGGTCGAGGTAAGTAAAGGTCTGACCGCCGTCGGTGGACTTTATAAGCCCGCCGGAGCTCATTCCGCCGGCGTAGACGATGTCGCTGTTCTTGGGGTCTACCGCAAGGCGCTCGCCGTTGCCGCGTCCCATTCCGTTACCATCTACCTTGATGTAGTCGGTGAGCTCGGTGCGGGCGAACGTTGTGCCGTAGTCGTTGGAGATGAACAGCGCAGTTCTGCCGCCGCTGAGATAGCTGGTTCCTGCGAGGAGGTAAACGCGGTTAGGGTCGCTGTCGCCGTAAGCTAGACCTGCAATACCGAGGAATCCCTGGTCGTCCTCGCTTATCCCGTAGGACATGGACTCCCACAGCTGGGTGTCCTTATTGTAGCGGTAAGCGCCGCCAACGTCGGTGCGGGCGTAGTACAGCCCCTCCTGCTTCGTTGCGAAAACGCCGCTTACAAATCCGCCGCCGCCCATTGCGACCTGGCTGAATTCCCAGCCGTTTTCGGATACCTTGGAGGTAACGGGTACTCCCGCCTCGCCTGCGGGGGAGCTTTCATCGCCCACCGGAGCGCTTTCGGAGCTGCTGGTCTCGTTCTTGCTGCAACCCGCTACGCTGACAGCTGTCGCCGCCGCGAGAAGTATGCTTATAATTCTTTTGTGCTTCATAGAATTCTCCTTAAAATCTCATTGCCTGTGCAATGTAATGGTTTACACAAGCTATATTATACAACATTTTTTCTCAAATTGCAAGTATGTTACACGATTTTCACAATAGCACCGCGCGAAATGAACTGATTTTTATAGAATCAGGGTAAATATTGCAACGAACTGTACTATATGCGGACATGTGGTTGACAATATTCTTAGGAAATGCTAAAATATTGATGAGGTGATATTATGCACAGCAGTATTTACCCGGTCATAGGAGCGCAGACCAAGCTGCCGTTTTACGTTTCCGGAGCCGGTATATCCGACCCTGAATATCATGTAATACGGAGCACCGGACTGGTTTCATACCAGATATTGTACACCCGCAGCGGCGCGGGAATGCTCGAAATTGACGGAAAGCAGCTCCCGCAGACCCCGGGGAGTATCTTCCTGATATCCCCCGGCGTGCCGCACGAGTACTACCCACAGCAGGGCATGTGGGAAACCGCCTGGGTGGTGTTCCGTGGAGCGCACATCCGGGAGCTGATGACCGAGCTGGGATTCGGCGGCTGGAACGAGCGCAGCACGGAGCCGCAGGAACTTTCCGGGATGGAACGTATATTCAGCCGTATCCTCTCCGCAGTCGCCGACCCGCTTAACGGCGGCGAGCGCAGTTCCATGCTGATATATGAGTACATTCTAGAGGCGCGGACGGTGCTGCTCGGCGGCACACGCCGCCCTGGAGGTCAGACCGACCGCGCAGTGGAGTATATCGAAGCGCATTTCAGCGAGGATATCACGCTGGAACAGCTCGCTGAGCTGACGGGAGTGTCGCTCCAGCATTTCTGCCGTGTTTTCCGGGCACAGACCGGAATGCGCCCGATGGAATACCTGGCGCGAAAGCGCGTCTCCGAAGCAAAGCGGCTGCTGAGCTCCACCGGGAACTCCGTCGCAGAAATAGCGGAGCTTACCGGCTACCGCGATCCAACCTATTTCGGCGCAGTGTTCCGGAGATATGAGGGAACAACTCCCACTGAATACCGGCGCACGAGAATGCTGTGATGTTCATATTTTAAGGATCGGGCAAATATTTAATCTTGAAAAACTCCTTTGATTGCGTTATACTTGAATCAACAGGAAAACACACCTGAAAGGAGTTTCACATGAAAAACAATAAAATCGCCAGAATTGCCGCAGCGGCTGTATGCGCTGTCACAGCGGCGAATTCTGTAATACTTCCCGCCCATGCTGAGGCGGCAGAAACGGAGGTAGACCCCTTGAAGATAGTCATAGACGGCAACAACGCCAACACGCTGGAAAACATGCTCTACCGCGGCGTAGGCATGGTGAGCGGAAACAATTCCTCCCGCCTGTTGCTGGACTACAAGGCTGAAAATCCTGACGCCTACTGGGAGATAATGAACTACATCTTCGGAAAGCATGGTCTGGAGGTCGCTCACCTCAAGCTTGAGATGGGCGCGGATATCAACTCCTCCTCCGGCACGGAGCCGTCCGTAATGCGCAGCGAGGACGAGACCGCCGACGTGACCCGCGGCGCGGGCTACCAGCTCGCGGCTGACGCAAAGACGATAAACCCCGACCTCACGCTCGACATGCTGTGGTGGGGAGAACCGCGCTGGGTATCCGACGCGGAGGACGTCTATGCGGCGCGTTACAAGTGGTATAAGAACACGCTTGACGCCGCCTGGGACACCTACGGCATAAAGTTCGACTACGTTTCCGCGACCCAGAATGAGCGCGGCCGCGACAACGACTGGGTGGTATACCTTTCCCAGCACCTCAAGAACGAATCCGACTCCCGCTATGACTACTCCGCTATCAGGATAGTAGCCGGCGAGGAGGTCTGCACCTGGCAGGCGGCAGCGGAGGTCCTCAAGGGACTGCGCGACGGCGACACCACGCTCTCCGACAACATCGACGTCCTCGGCAGCCACTACACAAGCAGCTCCACCGACCAAGCGCAGGAGTTAGCCCGCGACTACGGCAAGGAACTGTGGTTCAGCGAGGGAAGCTCCCCGATGGCGTACTCCGAGGGTGCATGGCGCTTTGACGAGGGCAATTCCGGTCTGACCGGGATAAACGGAGCGCTGGACATCGCCAACCGCTACATCTCGATGTACCCGCAGGGCGGCATGACCCTGTGCCAGTTCCAGCCGGTGGTTGCCGCTTACTACGACGGCGTGTGCTACTGCCAGAAGCAGTTCATCAACGCCTGCGCCCCCTGGAGCGGTTACTACACCCTCGACAACGGATTCTTCACTATGCTCCAGTTCACGCAGTTCATGGACAAGGGCTGGAGTTTCGTGGACGGCGCCTGCTACGCTGACGGCGTTCCCGGCGGCGACGGTCACGCGATAGTTGACGCAGTATACAGCTACATGACTACTTGCAGTCCCGACAAGTCCGATTACTCCACCGTCATCACTAATACCACCGCCGAGCCCCTGACATACGAATTTGAGGTATCCGACCTCGCGAACGCTGGCAGCGAAGTATATCTCTGGGAGACAAGAGGTCCCGACGGCGGCGCTTACAACGAGAACTACTTCAAGAATATCGGCAGCGTAACTCCGGAGGAAAACGGCGGTAAGTACACCTATTCCATCACGGTAAAGCCATACTCGATACTTACCGTTACCACGATAGACCTGCCGGAGACCGAATACAAGAACGCCGACGCCTCCGAGCGCACTATCCTGGAACTTCCCTACTCTGACGATTTCAGCTACGCCGATTATGGTGAAGATTTCCTTTCCTCCCGCGGTAAGGCTCCGCGCTACACAACTGACGAGGGCGGAGCGTTCGAGGTGAACGACGGCAAGCTGGTTCAGCAGATAACCGCAGCAGAAAAGGCGAACGAATGGGGCTGGACTCCCGACCCGACCACGAATTTCGGTGACGACCGCTGGTATAACTACAGCGTTTCTGCTAAGGTCGAGTTTGCTCCCTCCGACAACGCAGGCGGCAACTACACCGGTGTAGGTCTGCGCTACATCCAGGGTCACGCTGGCGCGAGTGGATACTGGCTCAAGCTGACCCAGAGCGGCGACTGGAGCCTGTGGGAGAACAGCGGCGTGCTCCAGAGCGGCACTACATCCGCAGACACCTCCGCGCCAGTTGAGCTTAAGATCCAGGCGATCGACAACAATATTAAGTGCTGGATAAACGGCGATCTGGTCTGCGATTACAATGAAGACGGCAGCTTCCTCGGCGCAGGACGTGCAGCGTTCTTCTCCTCCTATGACCGCAACAGTTTTGACGACCTGGTGATCGAGCCTGCGGAGAATTCCGACGCCTACATCACACGCTTCGACAACACCGATATGATGTTCAACTACACCGGCGACTGGAATCACAACACCATGTCCAGCTTCAAGAACTACAAGCGTACGCTTTCCTCCGCAAAGGCAGGATGCAACTTCACAGTTGACTTCACCGGAAACGGCATCGCGCTGACCGGCGGCGGAAAGGGCTCTACCCTGACATACACGCTGGACGGCGGTGAGGAGATCGTATACACCGTTCCGAATACCGGAATGCGCGAAGTAAACTTCCTGCTGAACGGGCTTGAAAACGGCGAGCACCGTCTGGAGTTCACCGTGACCGACGGTACTTACAACGTGGACGGAGCGGAAGTGACCGGAATGGAGGTCTACACTGCAAAGCAGCGCGACCATTCTGAGGAACAGCTGACATCTACCACAACAGCTGACGCGCAGAGCGCAGAGGCACAGTCCGGCGAGTCCGGTCAGGATGACGGCGCAGAACAGGAAACTGCTGAAAACAATGGCAGATTCCCCGTGGCTGCCGGGATCGGAATCGGCGCTGCGGTAGTCGCAGCCGGAGTTGCCGCCGCTGTCGTTATAAAGAAAAAGAAGAAATAAAATAATAACCTAGGGGCTGCAAAGCAGCCCCTACAGCTTGTCGAAAAAGTCACATTTGCCTGCGAAGCAGGCTTTTGTAATAAGTTTTTTGCCCAGGGTCTCCCTGGGCAAAAAACACTTCTATCCGCACAACTGTGCGAATTGTCGGCATAGCCGACAATGAGTGCGGGCAGTGCGGATGTTCGTCGAAAAAGCCCCAACGGGGATTTTTTGACGGTCTCTAGGGGCTGCAAAGCAGCCCCTATTATACTATAAAACGCCCGGCTGATAACCAGCCGGGGTTTCTTATTATTTTGCGAGTGAGGGTGGTACGGCAGGTTTTGGCATGCTTGCCAGGTCAGGAAGCGGAGACAGCGCCCTGCCGGACTTTACAAGTCCCATTACCGACATAAATTGACGCGTCAGCATATCGGACACTTCCGCTTCGTTGAATCTTATCATCCTGGAAGCGATAAGCACGCCTATCCCGAACGTGTACAGCCACACGCTGCGGAACAGGAACATTGCCTCCTCATGGGTCAGGGCATAGTCGCGCATGATGTAATCCACACACACCACGGCAGTATCGCCAAGCTCATTGAACAGGTCGTCGAAGCTTCCGCTCTGCTCCCTCTCGCTCATGTACAGAACCTGAAAAAGCTTCGGCTCATTGGTCGCAAAACTTATCATCTGCATCCCGACATTTTTGAACGCCGGAACTCCCGGTTCATTCCTGGCGTAGCTCTCAAAGCGCTTCATCGCAGCCTTTTTGACTTCCCCGATGAGCTCGCTCATATTTTTGAACGCTGTAAAAACCGGACGCGTGGAGGTGCCGAGTGCGGCCCCAAGGTCCCTCGCATTTAGAGCGGACATTCCCTTTTCTGCGACGATATTCAGCGCGATTTCAACTATTTCTTCTCGTGTGTATTTTGCTTTCGGCGGCATGGTATTCCTCTTTCAACATTTCATTGTTATATGTAACATCTGTTACAGTATAACACAAATTTCTTGAAATGTCAATAGAATTATTTCGATTTCTGATTTTTCCACAATCTGACATCAGATGAACGTCCGCACCCCTGAAACCGCATTCCAACGCAAACTGGTAGGCACAGATTAGTAATCCGCCCGAGCGAAATATGATAACTCGGTGAAATATGTGACATTTTAAGGAAAATTAGCACTCTACCCTTGACAGTGCTAAAAAGTTGTGCTATACTATAACCAGAACGAAAGAGAGATAGGAACAAAGGAGGTACACCCCCAAGGGATACTTCCGGAGGACCGCTCAAGGTTCATAAAATTATTTAGCGCAGTCCCAAGAACCTGCGAAAGGAGTAATGACTTATGTTAATGCCCACCATGAGAACAAATGTTTTTGACGATCTTTTTAATACCCCGTTCTTCACCAGAACCGAAAGCAACATGATGAAAACCGACATCAAGGAGCACGACAACTGCTATGACCTGACGATCGACCTGCCCGGCGTAAAGAAAGAGGACATCAAGGCAGAGCTGAACGACGGCTACCTGACCGTAAGCGCGGAGAACAACACCTCCAAGGACGAGAAGGACGAAAACGGCAAGTACATCTGCCGTGAGCGTTACTCCGGCAGCTACTCGAGAAGCTTCTATGTTGGCGACGCTGTTACCGAGGAGGACATCAGCGCGAAGTTTGAGAATGGTACGCTGAAGCTGACCGTCCCCAAGAAGGAAGCGCTCCCCGAGAAGCAGAACAAGTACATCGCCATCGGCTGATGTCCCTGCAATAAATGAACCACCTGAATAAACTTACCCCCGGCAGTCGAAAGGCTGCCGGGGGTTTGGCGTTTAATTAAACGTATCAGTCATGACAGGCGTACTTGCCTGCGCCAAGTTTCTTATTCGCGTTGTCTACGCGCTCTGCTGAGGGCGGATTCGTGTCCTCGAGAGTGTACTTTATCCCGAGGTTCTCCCACTTGAATTTGCCTAAGGTGTGGTACGGAAGCACCTCCACCTTCTCAACGTTTTTCAGGGTTTTGATGAACTCGTTCAGCTTGTCGAGATCCTCGTCAAAGTCGGACAGCTCCGGCACAAGTACGTGACGGATCCATACTGGCTTTCCTATCTCACTGAGGTACTGCGCCATGTCCAGAATATTAGCGTTGTCGAAGCCGGTGATGTTCTTGTGGCGTTCCGGGTTTATCTCCTTGAGGTCGAGCAGGAGCAGGTCGGTGTACTTCATCAGCTCCTGAAACTTCGAGAAGAACGGCTCCTCGCGGGTGAACGGGTTTCCGGCGGTGTCTATGCAGGTGCTTACGCCCTCCGCCTTTGCCTGCTTGAAAAGCTCCAGCAGGAAATCTATCTGTAGCAGGGGTTCGCCGCCGCTGACAGTGATTCCACCGCCGTTCTTCCAATAGCTCTTGTAGCGGAGCGCTTTCTTGAGCACTTCCTCCGGGGTCATCTCAACTGTGGTGTTGTCGCCCTCCATGCTCCAGGTGTCAGGATTGTGGCAGTAGCGGCAGCGCATGCGGCAGCCCTGCACGAATACGATGAACCGTACCCCGGGGCCGTCAGCCGCGCCGAAACTTTCAGTCGAGTGAATGCGTCCTTTGATATCGCTCATTGGTTTCTCCTTGTCAGTATAGTAGAACAGCGCCGCATTATGCAGCGCTGTCCTTTTATATTGCCGTTGTAATTAATTACATATGATCGTGGCAGGTTCTTGCGATAACGTCGAGCTGCTGCTCTCTGGTCAGGTCGATGAACTTAACTGCATAACCGGATACACGGATAGTGAAGTTTGCGTACTCTTCCTTCTCAGGATGCTCCATAGCGTCGATGAGCTTCTCCTTGCCGAATACGTTAACGTTGAGGTGGTGTGCGCCCTTGTCGAAGTAACCGTCAAGTACGTTAACCAGGTTGGTAACGCGCTCTTCCTCGGTGTGACCGAGTGCGTCAGGGTTGATGGTCTGGGTGTTGGAGATACCATCGAGTGCCCACTCGTAAGGAAGCTTAGCAACGGAGTTGAGGGATGCGAGCAGACCGTTCTTCTCTGCACCGTAGCAGGGGTTTGCACCAGGAGAGAGGGGCTCGCCAGCCTTACGGCCGTCCGGCAGAGCGGATGTAGCCTTACCGTAAACAACGTTGGAGGTGATTGTGAGGATAGAAGTTGTAGCCTCGGAATCACGGTAGGTGTGGCACTGCTTCAGCTTCTTGAGGAATGTGCCGAGCAGCCATACAGCGATATCATCAGCACGGTCGTCGTCGTTGCCGTAGCGGGGGAAGTCGCCCTCGATCTCGAAGTCAGTAACGATACCGTCCTCGTCGCGGATGCACTTAACCTTAGCGTACTTGATAGCGGACAGGGAGTCAACAACGTGAGAGAAGCCAGCGATACCGGTTGCGAATGTACGTCTTACGTTGGTATCGATAAGAGCCATCTCAGCAGCCTCGTAGTTGTACTTGTCGTGCATGTAGTGGATAAGGTTCAGGGTGTGAACATAGATGGAAGCGAGCCATGTCATCATAGCGTCGTACTTCTGCATAACCTCATCATAATCGAGGTACTCGGACGTGATGGGTCTGTAAGCAGGACCTACCTGTGCCTTTGTCTTAGCGTCGATACCGCCGTTGATAGCGTACATCAGGCACTTAGCGAGGTTAGCACGTGCGCCGAAGAACTGCATTTCCTTACCGGTCTGTGTTGCGGATACGCAGCAGCAGATGGAGTAGTCGTCGCCCCAAACAGGACGCATAACGTCATCGTTCTCGTACTGAACGGAAGATGTGCGAACAGAGATAGCTGCTGCATAGCGCTTGAAGTTGTCAGGCAGCTTGTCGCAGTACAGAACAGTCATGTTCGGCTCCGGGGACGGGCCCATGTTCTCAAGGGTGTGCAGGAAACGGAAGTCGTTCTTTGTTACCATGGAACGGCCGTCCTGACCCTTACCGCCGATGGACAGTGTAGCCCAAACCGGGTCGCCGGAGAACAGCTCGTTGTAGGAAGGAATACGAGCAAACTTTACCATTCTGAGCTTGAGTACGAGGTGGTCGATGAGCTCCTGAGCCTCAGCCTCAGTCAGTGTGCCGTTGTCGAGGTCACGCTTGATATAGATATCGAGGAATGTAGAGATTCTACCGATGGACATTGCAGCGCCGTTCTGGGTCTTGATAGCAGCCAGGTAGCCGAAGTATGTCCACTGAACAGCCTCGCGTGCGTTAGCAGCCGGCTTGGAGATATCGCAGCCGTAGGAAGCAGCCATTACCTTCATCTGCTTGAGTGCGCGGATCTGGTCAGCCAGCTCCTCACGCTGACGGATAACGGAATCTCTCATCTTACCGTTGCCGCAGTTAGCGAGATCGTACTGCTTAGCATCAACGAGTCTGTCGATACCGTAGAGTGCGATTCTTCTGTAGTCGCCTACGATACGGCCACGGCCGTAGGTGTCAGGCAGACCGGTGATGATCTTGTTCTTTCTTACAGCGCGCATCTCGGGAGTGTAAGCGTCGAATACGCCCTGGTTGTGAGTCTTGTGATATTCTGTGAAGATCTTGTGCAGCTCGGGATCAGGAGTGTAACCGTAAGTTGTGCAAGCCTCTTCAGCCATCTTGATACCGCCGTAGGGCATGAAAGCTCTCTTGAGGGGCTTGTCGGTCTGGAGACCAACGATCTTCTCAAGATCCTTCAGCTCAGGATCGATGTAACCAGCCTCGTGAGAGGTGATACCAGAAACGATGTGGGTATCCATATCAAGAACGCCGCCCTTTGCGCGCTCTTCCTTCTGGAGCTGCTGAACCTTGCCCCACAGCTTGTTTGTGGAGTCAGCCGGGCCAGCGAGGAAGGACTCGTCGCCGTCGTAAGGGGTGTAGTTGTTCTGGATGAAGTCGCGGGTGTTTATTTCTTCCTGCCAGATCTTGCCTTTAAAACCTTTCCACTGTTCTAACATTGCCATTCTCTTAAATACCTCCATAATATTTGCGGGCAGCCGTGAGGCTGTTTGCGTATCTTCACGAACTAATCGCTTTACATTCTAGTTCGGAGCTGACGACGCACTTTCTGCCGTTGCAGGGCTTGTCCTCATGTTGGTCTGTCCAACCTGTCAATATTATAACACATACATTTCTCAAAGTCAATAGTAATTTCTGTTTTTACGAAAAAAATACAAGAACTTTTTAAATACCCGCTGTGAACGCTGCTCGCCAAAAGCACAATATGTTGTATTTATGAGTTGAAAATAGATTAGAAATGCAAAACATAACATTCGGTTCATATAAAACATGTATTTTTTGCAACCGGCATATATCACTTTCTACATATTGCCATCCTAATATAATTGATAAAAAATTAACGATTAAGCAAAATTTCATATCGTGAAAACGTTTTCTTATATTAAATTATATATAAGACTATCAACAAAACACATGTTAAATCCAGATGAAAACAGAAACACAAATCTTGACAAATAACGGCTTAACATGTATAATACATGATGTTGTGCTAAATTTTACACATTTTAACTACATTAACTAGAAAGAGGGCAGTAATCATGAAAAAAACACTACTGACATGTCTGTTATGCGCTTCACTGCTGGGCCTCTGTTCCTGCTCGGGGAATCCGCCCGTGCAGACCGGCGGCTCCACCATCGAGAGCGCCTCAGAAAATGACGGACTGGAGCAGGTAACGCTGAAAGTCTGGGCAGAGGAAGCAGCATTCGACACAATGAACGAAATGATCGAAAGCTTCAAAGCGGCTCACCAGGGCGAAGCGGAATTCAACATCACGATCGAACAGAACCTTGACAGCAAAACCAAAGACGTGATCCTCGGCGACATACATAACGGCGCGGACGTATTCCCGCTTCCGGACGACCAGCTTTCCGCGATGGTAGCCGCCGGAGTGCTCTCCCCGATACCTAACCAGGAGAAAGTCAGCGCTGCAAACACGGCTGAATCAGTTGCAGCGGCGAGCATAAACGGCGTGATGTACGCCTATCCAATGACCGCAGACAACGGATATTTTCTCTATTACAATAAGAAATACCTGTCCGAAAGCGACGTTGGTTCCCTGGAACGCATTCTTGAGGTCTGCGAGGAGAAAGACAAGGAATTCAGCATGGAATTCAATTCCGGCTGGTATCTCTACTCGTTCTTCGGCAACACCGGTCTGGAACTCGGTCTCAACGACGATGGCGTCACCAACTACTGCAACTGGAACTCCACCGATAACGCGATAAAGGGCGCAGACATTGTGGAGCGGCTGATAGAGCTGACATCCAGCCCGGCTTTCGTTAACCGCGCGGACGGAGACCTCCCTGCGGCGCTCGCAGGCGGAAAGGTAATCGCAGCGATAAGCGGCGTATGGAACAGCACCGACGTCGAAAAGGCGTTCGGCAGCGACTACGGCGCGTGCAAGCTCCCGACCTACCAGGTAGCCGGGAAGCAGGTACAGATGTCCTCGTTCACCGGATTCAAAATGATGGGTGTGAACTACTACAGCGAACACCTCGACTGGGCGAACAAGCTCGCGGACTGGTTCACCAACGAGCAGAACCAGACCCTTTCCTTTGAGAAGCGCAATATAGGCCCCGCGAACATCAACGCGGCAGCGTCGGACGCAGTCTCAAAAGTCGCAGCCATCCAGGCGGTCGTAGCACAGTCTGAGTACGGAAAGCTCCAACGCGTCGGAAACAAGTTCTGGACGCCCTGCGTCGACTTTGCAGACACGATACTTGCAGGAAATCCCGCACACGCCAGCGCACAGAAACTCGCGGACAATCTCGCGAAGGAAATTTCCGCGTCTGTCGTGGATTAAGGAGGTACTGAAATGAAAAAAAGAGGAACGATGATACTTCTGATACTCATTCCGGTTCTTATCCTCGGACTGGTTTCGGTGATGTCGAACATCGTGTCAACGAATAATATCCGCAGCGTCAGCAGCAGCGCTTCTGAGATAGCAGACACTTCCCTGCCCAGCATAGAAGCGCTGGGGGAGATACGTCAGGACACACAGTCGCTGCACACCTATGCGCTGTCGCACATCGTTGCGACCGACCTCGATTCCATGCTGAATATCGTCACGCAGCTGCGCACGATACAGTCCGACCTCGGGGCTTCCCTGGACGAGTACGAGAAGTCCGTTTCCGCGCAGGATATGGAAGACTTCCAGACGCTCAAGGACGGCATAGACCAGTTCAACTACCACCTTGCCGACCTGCTGGCGTTCAGCGGCGCAGGCGAGAATGAAAAGGCATACGCGCTCGCAAACGGCGAGCTCTCAGACTGTGCTAACAGCGTTGAGGAAGCAGCCGCAAAGCTGATAAGCTCCGCCACAGTCAGCGCCGAAAACGCCAGAGCTTCCCTCGACAGCGTATCCAGCGATTCAGTGCGGCTCAGCATGGTACTTGTTATGCTCAGCGCGCTGGCGTTTGCGGCTGCGGCTGTCGTGGTCGTGGTGTTCGTTATCCGTCCGCTTGTAGCCGTTAAGAACGAGATACGCGGCATAATCGCGGATATCGACCGCGGCGAGGGCGATCTAACACGCCGTATAAAGGTACGGTGCAGCGGTGAGCTTGCTGCGGTGCGCGACGGCTTCAACGTGTTCATGGACAAGCTCCAGAGTATATTCAGGGTCATCTCCGACAACGCCCAGCTCATGGAGGAAGTGGTGTCCGAGGTGCTCGGCAGCGTACAGACCTCCACAGAAAGCGCCGCGTCGATGTCAGCGCTGACCGAGGAGCTTTCCGCAACTATGGCGGAGATGTCAGAGAGCGCAGCAGCGATAAATCAGAACACCGCTGACGTTGAGCGAGAAGTCAACGATATCGTGGCGCGCACCGAGGAGATAGCGCAGTTCAGTATCGAGATGAAACAGCACGCAGAGGGTATCGAGAACTCTGCACGCAGCAACATGACAACGACACACGAAAAGGTGAATACGATGGTAGAGGAGCTGCGCGAGGACATAGCGTCCAGCGAAAGCGTAGACCAGGTTGACAGCCTGACAAAACAGATACAGCAGATATCCAGGAACACGAACCTGCTTGCGATAAACGCGTCGATAGAGGCGGCAAGGGCCGGCGAGGCCGGTCAGGGCTTTGCAGTAGTCGCGGACGAGATACGCCAGCTTGCGGAATCCTCAAAGGAATCCGCGGACAACATCCAGCGTATCAACAGTATAGTCAAGACGGCGGTAAAGAGCCTGTCCGGGCACGCTACCGAGCTGCTGGATTACATGCAGGAGCAGATACTTCCGGAATTTGAGAATTTCGTGCAGTCCGGCGTGCAGTACCGCGAGCATGCCGACCACATAGAAAACACGATGGAGGACTTCGCAGCGAAAACTGACGAACTGCGCAGGAACATGACTAATATCGCGCAGTCCATCGACAGCATTTCCACAGCGATAAAGGAGGGCGTGACCGGAGTCAACGGCACCGCCGAAAGCACACAGGTGCTTGTCGCGGACATGAACCGTATCTCTACTCGCATGGACGATAACAAAAACATCGCTGACCAGCTCAGCAAAGAAGCAGAGATATTTACCCGGGCCTGAATCCAATATTTCATGGCGAGCACAGAAAATTGTGTTCGCCATTTATTATAGTGTAGATAGTACTTGCTGCGTTGTATGTGAATTATCTTTAAAAAGGGCATACTACATGTGTGAAAATCGCGTTGTTTTTCGGCAAGGTGCTGAAAATTTGCAAATAGTAAAAAAAACGTTGAAAAATTATTGACATTGTGTCGAAAGTGTGATAAATTAATAACGTATATGGGAAAATCAGAACTATTGAGAATCTGACTTTCTCTAAGTGTGAAAGGTTGTTTAAAATGGCAAATTATGATGTTATTATCGTCGGCGCAGGTCCTGCAGGTATCTTCACCGCGCTGGAAATGCTCCGCAAGGGCTCCAAGAAAAAAGTCCTCATCGTTGAAAAGGGCGTTTCCGTTGAAAAAAGAGCCTGTCCCAAGGCTAAGACCAAGGTCTGCATGAACTGCAAGCCCTACTGCCACATCACTACCGGCTTCTCCGGCGCCGGCGCATTCTCTGACGGCAAGCTGTCGCTTTCCTGCGAGGTCGGCGGAAACCTCCCGGAGCTCATCGGAGAGGAACTGGCTCAGGCTACCATCGACTACACGGACAAGATATACCTCGAATTCGGCGCTGACCCCCACGTTGAGGGCGTCAGCGACCCGGACAAGATCCGCGAGATACGCAAGAAAGCTATCAACGCGAACCTGAAGCTGGTAGACTGCCCCATACGCCACCTCGGCACTGAAATGGCTCATCAGCTCTATCTGCGCATTGAAAAGCACCTGCTCGAAAACGGCGTGGATATCATGTTCTCCACCCGCTGCGAGGATATCATCATCGAGGGCGACGTCTGCACCGGAGTTATCGTCACCGACAACAAGGGCAACGACCGTCGCGAGATAAAGGCAGACAACATCGTCATCGCTACCGGCAGAAAGGGCGCGGACTGGCTGGAGCGTACCTGCGAGAGCCACAGCATTGCTCATCAGCCCGGTACTGTCGATATCGGCGTGCGCGTGGAGGTCCGCAACGAGGTCATGGAGGAGGTCAACGCCGTACTCTACGAGTCAAAGCTCATCGGATACCCGCTGCCGTTCAAGAACAAGGTCAGAACGTTCTGTCAGAATCCCGGCGGCTTTGTAAGCCAGGAGAACTACGACAACAACCTCGCTGTCGTCAACGGGCATTCCTATAAGGACCTCAAGTCCAACAACACCAACCTCGCGATACTCTGTTCGCATAATTTCAGCGTTCCGTTCAATCAGCCGATAGAGTACGCGCAGAAAGTCGGCGAGCTCACCAACATGCTCGGCAACGGTCACATCATGGTACAGCGCTACGGCGATATCCTCGACGGAAAGCGCACCTGGGAAAAGGAGCTGTCGTTCTCCAACGTCAGACCCACCCTTCCCGACGCAGTAGCAGGCGACATCACCGCCGCAATGCCCTACCGCACGATGACCAATATCATCAACTTCATCAAGGCTGTTGACTGCGTAGTGCCCGGATTTGCCAGCCGCGAAACGCTGCTTTACTCTCCGGAGCTGAAGTTCTACAGCAACCGCATAAAGATGGACCAGCATTTCAATACTAACATTCACGGACTGCACTGCCTGGGCGACTCCAGCGGCTGGACAAGAGGACTTATGATGGCGTCCGTGATGGGCGTGCTCATGGGCAGAGAATTGATCTGAGAGGTACGGAAAAATGCAGCTTCTTAAAGACAGAATAAGAAAAGACGGCGTTATCAAGGAGGGAAACGTCCTTAAAGTGGACAGCTTCCTTAATCACCAGATGGACATTGCGCTCATCAACGAAATGGGCAAGGAATTCCGCAGACGCTTCCCGGACAAGAGTATCAACAAGATACTCACCATCGAGGCGTCGGGCATCGGCATAGCGTGCATCACCGCGCAGTACTTCAACTGCCCCGTGGTGTTCGCGAAAAAGACCCAGAGCATCAACATCGACGGCGAGGTGTACTCTACTCAGATAAAGAGCTTCACCCACGGCCGTACATACGACGTTATCGTGAAGAAAGCGTTCCTGTCGCCGGATGATAACATCCTTATCATCGACGATTTCCTCGCAAACGGCTGCGCGCTGCTCGGGCTCATCGACATCGTAAAGCATGCCGGCGCGAAGATCGCAGGTGCGGGTATCGTTATCGAAAAGGGCTGCCAGCAGGGCGGCGAGCTCGTCCGCAGCCAGGGTATCCGGGTGGAGTCACTCGCGATAATCGACGAAATGGACCCGGTAAACGGCTGCAAATTCCGGGACGACGACTGATTTCAACGGCGAAAAGCCGAAGAAATATAAACAAACGCGGTAAAACCGCAGACACACATTAGGGAGGAACCAACCAATGAAGAAGAAATTACTCGCCGCTCTCATGGCGGCAGCAATGCTGCTCACAGGCTGCTCTGGAAATTCCACTTCCAGCAGCTCCACTGCTGACAACGCAGGCAGCACCGCAGACAACGCAGCAAGCGTAAAGGCAGGCTTCGTCTACATCGGCAAGATCGACGACGGCGGCTACACCCAGGCTCATGACCAGGGCAGACTTGCTATCGAGAAGATGGGCGTTGAAACCGCTTACGTTGAGGACGTTGCAGAGACCGTTTCCGACACCTGCGAAGCTATCCGCACCCTTATCGACGAGGGCTGCAACCTTATCTACACCAACTCCTTCGGCTTCATGGAGGGCACAGTTGAGATGGCTAAGGAGTATCCGGACGTTAAGTTCGCTCACTGCTCCGGCTACCAGAGAGCTGACAATCTCTCCACCTACTTCGGCAAGGTTTACCAGGCGCGTTACCTCGCAGGTATCGTTGCAGGCATGAAGACCGAGAAGAACTACATCGGCTACGTTGCAGCCAAGGGCATTCCTGAGGTTATCCGCGGCATCAACGCGTTCACACTCGGCGTACAGTCCGTTAACCCCGACGCTAAGGTCGAGGTCGTATTCACCGATACATGGTACGATCCCTCCGTTGAAAAGCAGGCTGCTCTTGAGCTGCTGAACAAGGGCGTTGACGTTATCGCTCAGCACCAGGATACCACCGCTCCGCAGGTAGCTGCACAGGAGAAGGGTGCATACTGCATCGGCTACAACTTCCCGACGGCTGACGCTGCTCCCGACGCTTACCTGACCGCTGCATGCTTCAACTGGGCAACATTCTACACCGACGACTGCCAGAGAGCGCTCGACGGCACATGGTCCAGCCGCGCTTACTGGGAGGGTCTCGCAGCTAACATGACTTACCTCGACGACCTCACCGCACTCTGCGCAGAGGGTACTCAGGAGAAGGTAGACGCTGCTAGAGATTCCATCATCGACGGTTCCTTTGATCCGTTCACTGGTCCTCTCTACGACCAGAACGGCGAGCTCAAGGTCGAGGACGGCGTCAAGATGACCGACGACGAGATCTGGAACATGAACTGGTTCGTTCAGGGCGTTGTAGGCTCTATCCCCGCGTAATCAGAACCGAATAACGGCAGACGCAGGCTGCATAACACAGCCTGCCCTGCTTGTTTTCACGAGCGGTATACAGACGTGTACCGTTTGTGAAAGTAAGCAGATTTAAAATCGTCCGGCAGAGCCGGACGCGATAATTCCGAATTCCGAATTTAATTAACGGGAGGTACAAATGTCCGAACCATATATAAGGTTAAAGAACATCTGCAAAAGCTTCGGCAAGGTGCAGGCGAACAAAAACGTATCCATCGACGTCAACAAGGGCGAGATACTCGCGCTGCTCGGCGAGAACGGCTCCGGTAAGAGCACGCTCGTTAACATGCTCAGCGGAATCTACACCCCAGACAGCGGCGAGATCGAGATCGATGGAAAGAACGTAGTGTTCCGCTCGCCCAAGGACGCGATAAACGCCGGAATCGGCATGATACATCAGCACTTCAAGCTTATAGACGTGCTGACCGCCGCTGAAAATATCGTCATCGGTCAGGAAAGCAGCGTCATAGTCAGCAAAAAGAAGATGAACACCCGCATAAACGAGCTCAGCCAGAAATACGGCATTTCTATCGACCCGGACAAGAAAGTCTACAACATGTCCGTCAGCGAAAAGCAGTCGGTGGAGATAATGAAGATACTCTACCGCGGCGCGGATGTGCTTATCCTGGACGAGCCTACCGCCGTCCTCACTCCGCAGGAGATACGCGCGCTGTTCGATATCCTCCGCGGAATGAAAGAGCGCGGCTGCTGCATAATCATCATCACCCACAAGCTCGCGGAGGTAATGGAGATCTCCGACCGCGTCACGGTGCTCCGCAAGGGCGAGTCCATCACCACCGCTGTCACAAAGGATTCCACCCCGCAGGAGCTGACCGAAATGATGGTCGGCAGCGCGGTTTCCCTTGAGATAGACCGCCCGAAAGAAAAACTCAGCGAAAAGCCTGTGCTTTCCGTTGACCGCCTTTCAAAGAAATCCTTTGACGGTATCGACCTGCTGCGCGGAATGAGTTTCGACCTCTACGGCGGCGAGATACTCGGCGTTGCAGGTATCGCGGGCAGCGGTCAGAAAGAGCTGTGCGAGATAATCGCAGGGCTCATGAAAGCGGACGGCGGCTCGGTCAAGTTCAACAACGAGGAGATTCTCGGACTGTCGCCCCGGGCTATTCTCCGGCATGGAATAAGCATGAGCTTTATCCCTGAAGACAGACTCGGAATGGGTCTGGTCGCCGGAATGAGCGTCATGAACAATGTCATCCTGAAAAGCTACAACCGCAATCCCGGTCCGTTCCTCGACCGGAAATTCGCAAAGACCCTGGCGGAACAGATAGTGCATGATTTCGACATCTCAACGCCGTCAGTGAATCACGAGGTAAAGAAACTTTCCGGCGGAAATATCCAGAAAGTCCTGCTGGGGCGCGAGATATGGCTCAGCCCGAAAGTGCTGATAACCGCCTACCCTGTCCGCGGACTGGACATCGGAGCATCCTACAACATCTACCGTGTGCTGAACGAGCAGAAGAAAAAGGGCGTAGCCGTGCTGTTCATCGGCGAGGACCTTGACGTGCTCAAGAGCATTTCCGACCGCCTGATGGTAATACATGACGGCGAGGTCGTTGACATCGTTGACCCCGAAAAGGTGACGAAAGAGGATATCGGCATGATGATGCTGGGACATAAACCCGGAGCAGAGGGAGGCGAGGCAGTATGAGCATTGCAAACAGAATACACATAACCAAACGCACCGGCGCGTCCGGCGGAGCGCAGCTTGCATCAAGGCTCATCGCCATCGTTGTCGCACTGCTTGCCTCAGGGCTGGTAATGCTCTTTATGGGCTACCACCCACTGGAAATATTCGGTAAGATAATCACATCATCGCTGTCCACCTACAGCAGATTCGGCGAAACGATGAACAAGACGATACTGCTGACGATGCTGTCGCTGGGTATCTCCATCGCGTTCCGCATGAAATTCTGGAACATCGGCGCGGAGGGTCAGTTCTACATGGGAGCGTTCGGAGCGGCGCTCATCGCGTTCGGATTCCCGGACCTGCCAGCATGGTTACTGCTGCCGCTGATGGGGCTTTCAGCGTTCGTTTTCGGCGGTATCTGGGCGCTTATCCCGGCGCTCATCAAGGCGAAGTTCACTACGTCGGAAACGCTCGTCACACTGATGATGAACTACATCGCGATATCGTTCATCTCCTACCTGCAATACGGTCCGTGGAAGGACCCGGAGTCCCTGGGTGCGGCGAAGATAGCCAGGTTCTCCGACAATGCGATACTTCCCAAGGTATTCGGTATCCACGCAGGATGGATAATCATGCTGGTGCTGGTGGTCGTAATGACTATCCTGCTGAAATACACAAAGCTGGGCTACCAGATAGACGTACTCGGCGAGAGCGAGACCACCGCGAGGTACGCCGGTATGAACACGCTGAAAATAATGATAATCGCGGTGCTGATTTCCGGCGGTCTGTGCGGAGTTGCCGGATTCATGCAGGCGTCCGCAGTCGAGAAGTCCATCACCGACCAGATGTCCGGCGGACTGGGATTCACGGCTGTTATAACAGCGTGGCTGGCTAAGCTGAAACCTCCGGTGATAGTCGTGGTTTCGTTCGCATTCTCGATGCTGCTCCAGAGCGGAAAGGCGCTCCAGGTAATGGGCATCCCGTCCTCGATAACCGAGGTGCTCCAGGGCGTTATAATCTTCTTCGTTCTCGGAAGCGAATTCTTCATCAACTACAAGATATCGTTCCGCAAGGCTGATAAGGAGGGCTGATATGGATATTATAAATGAAATTTCGCTGTTCCTCCAGACTTCCATTCAGATGGGTACGCACATTCTTTTTGCTATTGTCGGCGGTATCATCTGTGAAAAAGTCGGCAACATGAACCTCGGTATCGAAGGCATGATGCTGATGGGCGCGGCTGTGGGATTCCAGGTAGCCTGCGCGACCGCAAATCCGTTCCTGGCAGTGCTTTCCGCAGGACTTGCCGGGCTGGTCGGAGCGCTTATTTACGCGTTCATCACGGTAACACTGCGCGGCAATCAGGTCGTTACAGGACTGGTTCTGACGATTTTCGGCACCGGCGTTGCGGGATTCATAGGGAAGTCCGTTTCCGGCAACACTGTCCCGACTGAGGTAGTAAACGCGTTCAAGCCCTACGATATCCCGGTACTGTGCGATATTCCAATAATTGGAAAGGCACTGTTCTCCCAGAGCGGTTACGTTCAGGCGGCGATAGTCGTCGCGGTACTGGCATATCTTTACATCAACAAGACGCGTTTCGGACTCAACATGCGCGCGGTCGGCGAAAATCCTGCCGCGGCTGACGCGTCTGGTATCAACGTTACGCTCTACAAGTACGTTCACATCCTCGCCGGAGGATTCCTCTGCGGCGTAGGCGGCGCGTACCTCTCCACCGTGTTCCTCACAACCTGGCAGGACAACGTTACTGCCGGCGCAGGCTGGATCGCGGTCGCACTGGTAATTTTCAGCACATGGAATCCGCTCAAGGCGATTTTCGCTGCGTACCTGTTCGGTATGCTGAAGGGTCTGAACTTCAAAATGCAGGGCTGGGGATTCCAGGTACCCTCGCAGATACTTGAAATGCTGCCCTACATCGCTACGATAGTCGTGCTGATATTCATCACGCTCCGCAAAAAGCGCGAGAATCAGCCGCCAAAGGCGCTCGGCGACCCGTACTTCAGAGAAGAAAGATAAGTTTACCCCGGAGCCAAGCTCCGGGGTTTCCCGCGCTCCGCAGAAAAAATGCGCGGCTGTGCATTTGTGAAAATTTCAGATTATTCGCAAAAATATGGCAAATCTATTGACAAAAAGGGAGAATGTAGTGTATAATTAGTATATATTGCATGTCGGGGGTGCACTATGGATAGCAGAAAATGTATAGCGGTTCTGACGCAGAAACCGAGCCTTGACTACCAGTCCGGGATACTGAAAGGAATATACAGGTCGGCGTTCAGCCATGACGTGAATGTCGCAGTGATGTGCGTTTCGAGCATGAGGGGCGACGACGCGTACCATTCCGGCGAGATGGAGATATTCTCCCTGCTGGGGGACTACTCCAGATTTGCGGGAGTGATATACCTCCCTGACACCATCGACTATCCTACCCGCGATCGCGTTATCACCGAGAAACTCGCCGCCGCCGCAAAGGAACGTAACCTCCCGGCAGTCGTCGTCGGCAGCACCTCCGACGTATTCCCCTGCTACATTTCGGACGACACCGATGCGATCCGTGCTATAATCGACCACCTTATCGACAAACACGGCTGCCGCGACATCGCGTTCCTGACCGGAAGGAAGGGACACCCCCACGCCGAGCACCGCCTTGAGATATTCCGCCGGGAAATGGCGGACAGGGGACTTCCCGTGCGCAGCTGTCGCACGATGTACGGCGACTTCTGGCGCAGCTGCGGCGAGGAAACGGCGAAGAAGCTCCTCGAGGACGGGCTTCCCGAAGCGCTGATATGCGCTAACAGCTACATGGCGGACGGTGTGTACTCCGCGTTGTATTCCCGCGGGATACGTATCCCGAAGGACATCAAGCTCGCGTGCTACGGCGAGATGACCGAAACCTCCAAGTACATGTCCGCCACGATACGGAACACGGAAAATGTCGGATTTGCCGCGTGCGAGGGGCTTTTCACGATAATGGGCGGCGGTACGATACCGAAGTATAACGAGGTGCGTACCGACTTCATCGAGCGTCCGTCGCTGTCCTGCGGGTGTATCCACCCCGACGAGTACGACATGATGAACTTCCGCGAAAAGGACCCGAACGAGCTGGGGGATTTCTTCACCGAGTACAACTCCATGACCGAGAGCTTCATAAAGCCCTCCAACATGCGCGAAACAATGTGGACCGCCAACTGGTTCACCTACCTTTTCGGGGATTTCAGCCGGTTCAGCATCTGCATGTGCGACGACGTCGTCAAGCCGGAGGAAACACTCGACGAGAACGTGGTCCGCAGGACCTTCACGGACGAGCTTCTGCTCGCGCTGGACAGGCAGCGCCGTCCGGACGGCAGCGACGACCAGTACGTCGGGATAAACCGGCGGTTCAGGCTGGAGGAGGTCTACCCTCCGCTTTTCAGCGCGGAGGGCGAGCCTGCGGCGTATGTGTTCCGCTCACTGCATTTTATCGACAGGTGCTACGGATTCGCGGTGCTCTCCTACGGGAACAAAATCGAGATACCGCAGGCGAACTACGATTTCTGGGTAAACGTACTCGCGAACTCGGTGGAGTCGCAGCGCCGCCTTGCGATAATGACCTACCTCTACAAAAAGGTCAACCGCGACGCCGTGACCGACTTCATGACCGGGCTTTACAACCGCAACGGCTTCAATGAAATGCTCCCGCAGATTGCCGCCGAAGCGCGGAGCGCGAAAAAATCGTTCCTGCTGATAATGTCGGACCTTAACGGGCTTAAATACGTCAACGACAACTTCGGTCACGCCGAGGGAGATGTCCTCATCAGGACCGCCGGAGAGATCCTTTCGCAGATAAATGTGAACGGAGCCGAATGCGAAAAGAACTTCCGCATAGGCGGCGACGAGTTCGTAAAGGCGGTATACGGCGACATTCAGCCCGCCGCGCTGGAGGAATTCCGCACCGCCGTCCGGAAAAGGACGAGCGAGGTCAACAGTACCTCCGGAAAGCCATACCCGATATACATATCGCTGGGAATGTGCCTGCGCGGCTGCGACGATATCCCGGACTGCGACAAGATGCTCTCCGCTGCGGACGAGCAGATGTACATCGACAAGGAGCGCCTGAAAAAGGAGACCGGATTCGACCCCAAGAGGAAATAAACAACGCCCCCGCATTACAGGGGACATCAAAGGGATATAGTCGCAAACCCGCATTACAAAAGGAATAGTAGTGCCGCACAACCAACGCAGACCATACCCTAACCAATAATAAGGACGCTTTTCACTGAAAGGCGTCCCAGCTTGTCGAAAAAGTCCAGCGAAAGCTGGGCTTTTTTACGTAAATATGGTATAATAAAAAAGGGTGATAAAAA